>CAVIVK010000151.1:0-6864 GCA_963645975.1 Bifidobacteriaceae bacterium
AATGAAAAAAGCTTCGCCCCGGCACACCGGGGTGAAGCCCGACAATTTAAAGAATACTAAGGTGAAAATCATGGATGAACTTGATATCCGAACCAGTACGATCCACGCCGGCGGGATCGATCTTGCCAAAAAGCTGAACGAATCCGTCTCCGTTCCCAAGGTCCTGCCCGTTTATATGACCTCGGTCTTTTCCTTTGACGATGTTCCCGCGCTCGACCGCGCCTACGAACAGCCGGACGGAAACTATGTCTACTCCCGCATGTCCAACCCGAACCACTCCGCCGCGGAAGAAACGCTCGCGGCGGCGGAAAAGGCGGAGGCCGCTGCGGTGTTTGCCTCCGGTATGGCCGCGATCACGACAACGCTTCTCGCCTGCGTGAAATCCGGCGACCATATCGTCGCCTCCTCGGTTCTCTACGGCGGCGTGTACGATTTCCTCGCAAACGAGCTGCCGCGCTTCGGCGTTTCGGTGACCTTTGCGGACACGACCGACGCCGACGCCGTCCGCGCCGCCATGCGCGAGAACACCGTGATCGTTTACGCCGAAACGATCTGCAACCCGCTCATGGAAGTGGCGGACATTCCGCAGCTCGCCCGCATCGCGCACGAGCACGGCTGCCGCCTTTTGATCGACAATACCTTTGCCCCCGCCGTCGCCCGCCCGCTTTCGCTGGGGGCGGACATCGTCCTTTACAGCACGACAAAGTATCTCGGCGGCCACAGCGACATTATGGGCGGCGCTGCCGTGGCGGACGCGGAGACCATCGCCCGCTTGAAGCACCACGCCGCGCTCTACGGCGGCATTATGAGCCCCTTTGACGCCTGGCTGCTGTGCCGGAGTCTGCGCACGCTGGATATGCGCGTGGCGCAGCATTCGCGAAACGCGCTCGCGGTTGCGCAGTTCCTCCACGATCACCCGAAGATCGAACGGGTGTACTATCCCGGCCTCGCCGACTCGCCCTACAAGGCGATTGCCGACCGCCAGTTCCTCGGCGGCCGCTACGGCGGGATGCTCAGCGCCGATATTGCGAACGGGGAGAAGGGCGCCTCGGACTTCATCCGCGCCTGCCCGACGATCAAGCTCGTGCCGAGTCTCGCGGGCGTCGCCACAACGGTTTCCTATCCGGTAAAGACCTCGCACCGCTCCTATTCTCCCGAAGCGCTGCGCGAGGCCGGGATCTCTGCCGGGCAGCTCCGCTTCTCCATCGGTCTGGAGAATATCGACGATATTCTCTCCGAGCTGGACGAAGCGCTCCGGCAGGTATAAGCGGCCATGCCTTTGGATTTTTCCGCGCTTGCCGCGGCCTACCAGACAAAGATCGTGCAGCTTGCCTCGGAGCTCGTCCGCATTCCCTCCTACTCGCTGCAGGAAAAAGCGCTGGCGGAGCGGATTGAGACGGAGATGGCGGCGCTCGGCTATGACGAGATCGTCCGCGACGCCTACGGGAATGTTTTCGGTATTCTCCGCGGGACGGGCGGCGGCGCTTCGGTCACGCTCAACTGCCATATGGACACCGTGCACGAGGGGGACGTCTCGCTCTGGCCGTACCCGCCCTTCGGCGGTGCTGTGGCCGAAGGGCGCCTCTGGGGCCGGGGCGCTTCCGATACGAAAGGAACCATGGCCATCCAGCTCTATACGCCGGTGATTCTTCGAAATGCCGGGCTTCTCCCCCGCGGCGACATCGTCACCGCGTGCGTCGTTGCAGAAGAAAGCCCCGGCTACGGCACGCAGATGCAATGCAAAGACCGCTTTCTTCTGACCGATTATGCCATTTTGGGCGAGGCGACGGAAAACGACATTGCCGTTGCCAGCCGCGGGCGCTGCTGCGTCTGTATCCGTATTCTCGGCCAAGCCTGCCATGCCGCCGCGGCACACGGGAACACCGTGTTCGATTATCTCGAGCGGCTTCTTCCGGCGCTGAAAACGCTTGCGCCGGCATATGACCCGCTTCTGGGGTACTCCTCCATGAACCTCACCAAAATCGAATCCTCCGAACCGGGCTCCAACGTGATCCCCGCGTCGCTCACGCTCTACTGTGATTACCGGCAGGTCGGCGAGGATACAACCGAGCGCGTCACGGAAAAGGTGCAGCAGATTCTGGATACGATACAGATCGAGGGCATTCACGCTTCGCTCTCGATCCTTGAACTGCCCGTGCAAACCTATACGGGTTTTCAGGGCACAAGCATTCAGGGCGAGCCGCCGTTCTCCTCCGATGCAAACGCGCCGTATCTCCGCCGGGCAAAAGCCGCGATAGAATCGGCGGTTGGGCACGCGGTTCGGATCAAAAGCTGGCCGTTTGCCACGGACGCCGGGCATTACACGGCGGCTGGCGTTAAGGTTCTCGGCTATTCTCCCGCCGAATTTGACTGCTGCCACACGATCCGCGACAGCCTGTCGCTCACCGCCATGGCTGAGGCCACAGCGGGGTATCTCGCGCTGGTCTCGGAACTTGCCAACGGCGAAACAGTGTAAGCCGAATTTTGAAGGGATTCCTATCTGTTTATGAAAAAAAGACCGTCTTTCTCCGCCAATCCGTTTATCCTGATCTTCTGCGCCATCCTTCTCGCCGGGCTTCTCTCCTTCCTTATCACGCCGGGACAGCTTGTTGACGGCGAATATACGCCCCTGCCGCGCAATCCGGTAAATTTTAACAACCTTTTCAACATCGTCCGCGCCATTCCCATGGGCATCCGAGACAGCGCAAGCATCGTTGTGCTGATCCTTTCCATCGGCGGCGTGCTGGGCGTTTATAACAAAACCGGCGCTATCCAGGCCGGGATCGACCGCATCGTTCTCCGCGCCGGGAAGGATTCCGGCTATTGGGTCCTGGCGCTGTTCATCGTGTTCTTTTCCTTCCTCGGCGGCTTTTTCGGCTGGATCGAAGTTTTGATCCCGTTCTGCCCGCTGGTGGTCACCGTGATTCTCGCGCTGGGGTTTGACGCGGTCACGGCGGTGGCCGTCGTCATCGTCGGCTGCATGGGCGGCTTCATGGCCGGGCCGACGAATCTCTATACGGTCGCCGTATGCAACGGCATCCTCCAAAATCTCGGCCTGTTGGCCGCGGACGGCAACGTCTTTTCCGGCCTCACGTTCCGGCTGGTACTCTGGGGCGTCGTTACCGCGGTGTCCGTCGGGTACATTCTCCTTTACGCGCGGCGCGTCCGCCGCGATCCGGCAAAGAGCCTCGTTTACGGCATGGACACCTCCGACATCGCCGGCACAGCCGGCGAGTCCGTTTCGTTCACGTGGCGGCACGGCCTTGTGCTGTTGACCGTTCTCGCCGCTATGGTCTGCACGTTCGTCGGCATGCAGCACGGCATCGGCGGCAGAAAATGGACGATCGACGATATTTCCGCGGTGTTTATCGCGTCCGGGATTCTCTCCGGCCTCATCGGCCGACTGAAGGGCTCGGAAATTGTCGATGCGTTTCTGGGCGGCGTGAGGGGCGCGGTGGCCGGGGCGCTGATTGTGGGGTTTGCCCGCTCGGTGTACTGGATCACCGATAATGCCAACATCAACGCGACCATCGTATACAAAGCCACGCAGCTTCTCGAAGGGCTCTCCCCGCTGGCCGCGGCATTCGGCATCGTTGTGCTTGTGTCGCTCATCAACGGGCTGATCCCATCCGGTTCGGGAAAAGCCATGCTGCTCGGCCCCATCGTCTTCCCCATTGCCGGAACGCTCGGCATCGGCGCGGAGACGTCGGTTCTCGCCTACCAGTTCGGCGACGGCATCACGAATATGTTCTGGTTCAGCTTCGGAACGCTCATGATCTTTTTGAATTACGGAAAAGTCCCCATTCAGAAATGGTGGAAATTCTTCTGTCCGCTGATGGCGATTTTCTTTCTCATTGCGTTCGTGTCTCTCGTCGTGGCGACATCGCTCGGCCTCTGACACACACGAAAAAAAGTCCTCCCGAACTCGCTTTTCGGGAGGACTTTTTTCGTCTATTGACAGGCGTAAACAACGATATTATAATATACGATACATATCGAGCGATATATATTATGTCATATACTTTAAGCGAAGGAGTGCAGGCGATGGCTCCGAAAAATAAGTTCACGAAAGAAGAGATGGTGGCCGCGGCGCTGCGCGTCGTGCGTGCAAAGGGGATCGACGGCCTGACGGCCAAAACGATGGCCGACGAGCTCGGCACCTCCACGCAGCCGGTCTTCACCGGCTTCGGTTCCATGGACGGCGTGAAAGCGGAGGTCTATGCCGCCGCGGTGGGCGTGTACGACCGCTACACGACCGAGGGGCTGAAAGAGGCTATCCCCTTTCTCGGTGTCGGGCGGCAATACATCCGCTTTGCGCGCGAGGAGCCGGAGCTTTACCGGCTGCTGTTTCTAACGCGGGCGCGGGAATATAGCGCCATGGACTCAATGCGGCATCTGCAAACGCTTGTCCGTCCGACGCTCATGGAGGTCTATCACGTTACTGCCGAGGAAGCGGACTTCTATTTCCGCGATCTGTGGCTTGTGGTGCACGGCCTGGCCACGCTGATCGTGACCGGCGACTGCCCTTACTCCGACGCGGAGCTCGCCGGTATTCTGACGGGCTTCAGCCTCAGCATTTTCAAGGCCATCCGGGAAATCCCCGGCTTTGCCGCGGGGACCTTTGACCGCGACGCGGCCTTTCGTGCGTTGGCCGGGAAAGCCGAAACGTTGGAATAGAGGAGATATACCGTTATGAAATACCGCAAAACTTTCCTTGCGAAAAACGGCAAAGAGATTCTTCTCCGAAACGGAGAGGCATCTGACGGTGCCGCGGTGCTTGAAAACTTCAACCGGACGCATGCGGAAACTGACTATCTGCTCACGTACCCCGACGAGAACCGCTTCGACGCGGAACAGGAGAGCCGGTTTCTCGCGCGCAAGGCCGAGAGCCCCCGGGAGATCGAGCTTCTCGCGGTGGTTGACGGCAAGGTCGTCGGCACCGCCGGGATAGACGCCGTCGGGACAAAATACAAAGTGGCGCACCGCGCCGAATTTGGCATCAGCGTATTGAAGGAATATTGGGGGCTCGGCATCGGCCGCGCGATGACAGAAGCGTGCATCCAATGCGCGAGAGACGCCGGGTATGTCCAGCTGGAGCTGAATGTAGTGGCGGACAACGCGCGGGCGGTTGCCATGTACCAAAGGGTCGGGTTCGTGGAATGCGGACGGAACCCCAGAGGGTTCAACTCCCGAACGGCGGGGTATCAGGAGGTCATTTCCATGCTTCTGGAGCTGTGACGCACCCCGCAAAGAAAACATATGGCAGCAGAGGAGAAGAAAAATCTATGGAAATTCGGCCATTGGATAAGGAAACCTATGCGGGCAGGAAATTCACCGCCCGGTATACGACAAACGGGTATTACGATATCGCCGTTTCGGAAAGCGGCTTTGCGATGCAGTATACGCCGTTTGAAGCGCCTCTCGAGCGCTCATTTGACGACGTATTCTTCGGCGAGTGGCTGGAAGAGCCGGTCGCATTCGGCGCGTTTGAGGGAGAAAAGCTTCTCGGCTACGCCGAGGGCTCGCCGGAGAGCTGGAACAACCGCTTTCGGATCAGCAACATCTGTGTATTTGAAAAAGCCGAGCGCAGCCGCGGGATCGGAACGGCGCTCATGTCCGCCATCCAGAACGCCGCCGCGGCGTCGGGCGCGCGGATGATCGTTTTGGAAACGCAGACCTGCAACGAGACCTCCATTGCCTTTTATAAAAAGAACGGATTTTCGATCATCGGCTTGGATCTCTATTCCTACTCCAATGCCGACCCGGAGCGGCACGAAGTGCGTCTCGAAATGGGAAAGAAGCTGAAATGACAGCGGAGAAGATTTCCATGGTGCAGATCCGAAGGGCACAAAGCGGGGACGAGGAGACCCTCGCCCGCATACAGACCGAAAGCTGGAGGGCAGCGTTTGCGGGCATCGTTCCGGCGGAGCTTCTTACCCAATGCACGAGCATCGAGCGCGCCGAGAAGATGTACGCGCGGCTGCTCTCCGAACACCGGGGAAACGGCTACATTCTGGAGCTGGACGGCAAGGCACATTGCATCGCATGGTGGGACGCAGCGAAGAGCGAAGACATGCCGGGCGCTGCTGAGCTGCGGTGCATTCATTCCCTGCCGGACAACTGGCGGCGGGGCTACGGCAGCCGGATGATGGAGCGTGTTCTCGCGGACGTCAGAGCCGCCGGATACGAAACAATCGTACTTTGGGTATTTGCGCGCAACGAGCGCGCGATCCGGTTTTACGAAGCGCACGGCTTTGCCGCCAGCGGGAAAAAGCAGAGCGCCCTCGGTACGGTGGAAGAAATGTACGTCAAAGAAAGGAAGTAACGATAGGAGCGCAAAACTATGTCAATGTGGAATCCGTGGCGCGGATGTAAAAAGTGCAGCGAGGGCTGCCTGCATTGCTATATCCATAAGGGCGATGCCAAGCGAGGCATCGACACGAGCCGGATCGTTCAGACAAAGGACTTTGATAAGCCGGTCGCGCAGCTCAAAAAAGGTGGCTACAAAATGAAGCCGGGACTTGTATATCTCGGCTTTTCCACCGATTTTCTGATTGAAGAAGCCGATGCCTGGCGCGGCGAGTGCTGGAAAATGATCCAGGAGCGGTCAGACTGCACCTTTCTCTTTTTGACCAAGCGCATTGAGCGATTCGCTCGATGTATACCGGAGGATTGGGCGGACGGATATGAGAACGTCACCGTGTGCTGTACCATTGAAAATCAGCGCAATGCGGATAAAAAGCTGTCTATATTTCAAGCCCTTCCCATCAAACACAAGTGCATCACCGCGCAGCCGCTGATCGAACGGGTGAATTTAGAGCCGTACTTGGACGGCGTGGAGCTGGTCGTTGTCGGCGGAGAGTC
>CAVIVK010000152.1:0-2520 GCA_963645975.1 Bifidobacteriaceae bacterium
ATCAATCCCGAGGCGCCGACGCACATTCTCGTCGTGCCGAGAGAGCACATCGGCTCCGTGGCGGAGCTGACGGAAGAAAATTCCGTGGCCGCCGCGCGCTGCCTCGTCGCCGCGGCGAAGATCGCCGAGAGCGAAAAGCTGACCGGCGGCTACCGCATCGTCTCCAACGTCGGCCCCGATGCCGGACAGACCGTGAAGCACCTCCACTTCCATATCCTTGGCGGCAAGCGCCTGGATGATACGATGGCGTAAAGAGAACGTCGAAAACCCCTCAGTCTCGCTGCGCGAGCCAGCTCCCCTATTAGGGGAGCCAAGCAAGTTTTCCGCAGACCCGCTTGCCTCCCTCTGACGAGGGAGGTGGCGCGGCGCATAGCGCCGTGACGGAGGGAGAGACGTTCTGCGCGGAAGATAGAAGTTTTCTCTCCCTCAGTCAGCTTCGCTGACAGCTCCCTCGTCAGAGGGAGCCTTTTTAACCGATTGCGTGCATCCGTACGGATGCAAAAGGAATAGCTTCCACCACCGCTTGGTAGCATACATACGGGTGATGCCGTATGTATTTCAAGCGCCTTTACGAACTGCGCGAAGATAACGACTATACAAAAAAGACCATTGCGGAGTATCTCCACATGAACCGCGAGGTCTACCGCCGGTATGAAGCCGGTATCCGGGAGATCCCGGTCTGGGCGGTGATCCGGCTCGCGGAGCTCTATCATGTCTCCACGGACTATCTGCTTGGCCTGACGGACGAAAAGAACGGCCATGCGTAAAGCGGCGCTGCTCTGCGGAGCGCTGTCCCTTGCCGTTTTTGTATCCTTTTATCTTCTGCCGGAGAGCGTTCTGCTTCCGGCGGCGGGTGTCTGCGCGCTTCTTTCGGCGCTCAGCCTTGTACTTCTGCGCGGAAAGAGTCGTACCCGCGCGCATCTCGCGCTGCTCGGCGCGGCCATCGGGCTTTCTGCCTTTTTCGTGCAGGAGCATTTTCTTGCCGCACCCTCGGACACGCTCGCGGGCGAAAAGCGCGTCATTTCCGTGCGCGTGACGGACTACCCGGATATTTACGACACGAGCGAATATATAACGGTGCGCGTTACCGATCCGGAGCTTCCCGGCGTGAAGTGCCGCATCGCTTCCTACGACACGGAAAATTTCTCTGCCCTTACGCCGGGCGATGAGCTTTTGATCCCGGTAAAGCTGCTCCCGGCGCGGGAACGCAATGGACAGAGCGTGGATACATATGCTGCGCAGGGAATTTTCCTTCGTGCCACGGCGACCGGCGCGCCGGAGGTCACCGGGCGCTGGGCCTTTTCGTTCCTCTATGCGCCGAAGGCACTCTGCCGCGCGATCGGCGAGATTTGCCGAAACGTGTTCCCGCCGGATGTGCAGCCGTTTCTCACGGCACTCCTCACCGGCGACAAGACCGACCTTTACGACGACGGCGCACATTACTATGCTCTCGCCGATGCGGGGCTTGCGCATGTCGTGGCGGTGTCCGGCATGCACATCGCCTTTCTCATGGGTTTTCTCTATCTGCTGATCGGGCGGCGGCCGCGGGCGGTCGCGGTGAGCCTTCCGGTGCTGCTGCTCTTCGCAGCGATGACCGGCTTTACGCCGTCGGTGACGCGCGCGGCGGTCATGCAGCTTTTCCTTCTCTCTGCCCCGCTCTTTGACCGGGAGAGCGACGGGGTAACCTCGCTTTTAACGGCGCTCGCCCTCCTTTTGCTGCTCAACCCCTCCGCCTGCGCCAGCGTCAGCTTGCAGCTGAGCTTTTCCTCCGTGGCGGGCATCTGGCTTCTTACCGAGCGGATGTACCGCGCCCTCTGCCGGAGAATCGACGGATCGCGGTTCGGCAGAAACCGTCTCGTCCGCCGGGCGCTCTTTTTAGCGGCGGGCTCGGTTTCAAGCAGCGTCGGCGCCATGGCGCTCTCTGCGCCGCTCACGGCGGTGCATTTTGGCTCGGTGTCGGTCGTAGCGCCGGTTTCGAACATCCTCTGCCTCTGGATTGTCTCGGCGGTTTATATCGGTGGGTATATCCTTGTGCTGCTCGGCGCGGTTTTTCCGGGCGCGGCGGCGCTGGGCGGAGGCATCCTCGCGTGGGGCGTGCGGTATATCTATGCGGTGTCCGGCTTCCTCTCGCGCCTCCCGTGCGCAAACGTTTATGTGCGAAATCCGCTCTTTCTCGGCTGGCTCGTGCTGGTTTACGTCCTGTTTCTCGCCGCGTGGCTGCGCTCCCGGAAAACCGAACGCTTTCGCGCGCTCGTGCCGGTGGGACTATCGCTCGCGCTGCTTTTTGCCGCCGCCGGGATCACGAGACTCCAATGGAACGATACGCTCCGTCTCACGGCGCTCGATGTCGGGCAGGGCGAATGCATTGTTCTTACAAGCGGCGAACACGCCGCGGTGGTCGACTGCGGCGGGAGCTTCGTCACGCACGACGCGGGGAAAAGCGCCTTGCAGTATCTCGGCGGAGAATGCCGGAAGAGCATCGACGCGCTTATCCTCACGCACCTTCACACCGACCACGCC
>CAVIVK010000153.1:0-5305 GCA_963645975.1 Bifidobacteriaceae bacterium
ACTGCAACCCCACTCGGCTCCCCTAAAAGGGGAGCTGGCTCGCCATAGGCGAGACTGAGGGAATTGCTTGTTTGTTCAGTCTGCCGCAAACCCGTTCGGGTTTTTGCTCTGCCAGTTCCAGCTGTCGCGGCACATATCCTCGAGCGAATACTCCGCCTTCCAGCCGAGCTCCCGCTCGGCTTTGCCCGGATCGCAGTACACCTCGGCGACGTCCCCGGCGCGGCGCGGCGCAATGACATAGGGGATGTGCTTCCCTGTTGCTGCCTCAAAGGCGTGCACCATGTCGAGCACGCTGTAGCCGTGGCCGGTGCCGAGATTGAAGATATGGACGCCGGGATGCTCCGCCATATAGTCCATCGCCGCGACGTGGCCGCGCGCGAGATCGACAACGTGCAGATAGTCGCGCACGCCCGTGCCGTCCGGCGTGGGGTAATCGTCGCCGAACACACTGAGTTTCTCGCGCCGCCCGGCGGCGGTCTGCGAAATATACGGCATCAGATTGTTCGGGATGCCGCGCGGGTCCTCGCCGATGAGGCCGCTCGGATGCGCGCCGACGGGGTTGAAGTACCGCAGCAGCATGACCGTCCACTCGCTGTCGGCCTTCGCCGTGTCGGTGAGGATCTGCTCGCTCATGTACTTCGTCCAGCCGTAGGGATTCGTGCAGCCGCCGGTGCGGGCGCTCTCGTTCACGGGCATCGTATTGTCCGGCGAATACACCGTCGCGGACGAGGAGAAGAGAATTTTCTTCACGCCGTGCGCCGCCATCGTCTGGCAGAGATGGATGGTGGTGCCGAGATTGTTGTTATAGTACCGCAGCGGCTGCTGCACCGACTCCCCCACCGCCTTGAGCCCGGCAAAGTGGAGCACGCAGTCAAACTGGTGCGTGTCGAAAAGCTCATTGAGCGCTGCGCGGTTCAAAAGATCCATTTCGTGAAATTCGAGCGCCTTTCCGGTGATTCGCTCCACGCGCCGCAGGCACTCCGCGTTGGAGTTTACAAGATTATCCACCACAACGACCGAATGCCCCGCGTTCAAAAGCTCCACACAGGCGTGGCTGCCGATGTATCCGGCACCGCCGGTTACGAGAACGTTCATAGAAACGACCTCCTGTTTGATCTGATTTATATTTTTATTTTAACAAAAAATCCCTGCTCTTTCAAGAGCAGGGATTCCCGGAGAAAACGATTTTTTCCTTGATTTTTTTGCTTATTTTTCGCTGAGCTCGAGATCGGCCTCGTCCACGTGGTAGAGCTCCTTTTTGGAGAGCGCGTCGTACATGACGGGCACAACATAGAGCGTCATGAGCGTGGCGTACAGCAGTCCGCCGATGCACGTTACGGCGAGCGGCTGGATGAGCGACGTTGCCTCGCTCTGGCCGAGCGCCATGACGATAAGGCCGAGGATCGTCGTGATGCTCGTCATGAGGATCGGGCGCAGGCGGGTAACGGCGGCGTCCGCGATCGCCTCGCGCCGCTCCATGCCGCCGATGCGCAGCTGGTTGATATAGTCCACGAGCACGATGCCGTTATTGACGATGATGCCGACGAGCATGATCATGCCGAGCATCGAGAGCAGGTTGATATCCAGCCCTGCGATGAGCAGCGCGAGGAAGCCGCCGGTGAACGCGAGCGGGATCGTAAACATGACGATGAACGGCGATTTGAGATCCTGGAACTGCGCGACCATCACGAGATACACGAGCAATATACCGACCGCGAGCATGATTATAAGCTGCTTCAATGCTTCGACGATGGACTCGCGCTCGCCGGTGAAGCTGACGGCCGCGCCGTCCGCCGGGGTGAACGAGGCGAGCGCCTCCTCGGCGGCGTTCGTCACGAGCGTGACGTTGTAGCCCTCCGAGATATCGGCGGTCACGTCGATATACCGGCGCTGGTTGAGGCGGTGGATGCTCGAAAGGCTCTCGGTCTCTTCCACCGTGGCGATATCCTTCAAAGCGACGGAGTGCACCGTGCCGTCCTTCGCCGTCACATCGAACGTGAGCGAGCGGACGTACTCGGGCGTGATCGTATCCTTCCCGGCGGTCTGCACGCTGACGGCGTAGGTGTCGCCGCCGTCCGAGAGCTCGATGAGATCGGCCGAGCCGGTGAGTGCCGAGGCCACCTGCATATACACCTGCGCCACGGTGAGCTGTTCCTTCGCCGCCTTTTCCTTGTCTACGGTGAAGTGCAGCTCGGCGGTGGGCTCCTCCTCCCCGGCGGCAACGTTTTCCGTGCCCTCCACGCCGCGCAGTACCTCGGCCACGGCGTCGGCGGTCTCGCGAAGATCGTCCAGGTCGTTCGAGTATACGCGCACCGTGATGCCGCTGCTCGTGAGCATCTGCGTCATCGAGGACATGAGGGAGTTCGCGTCCGCGTTCACATCCGCGTCCATATCGGCGCAGGCTTCGTTGATCTCTTTCGCGACGCGGCTCGCCTTATACCCCTTTTCGAGCAGGACATAGAACGAAACGTCGCCGTCGGAGGCTATGAACGAAAGGCTTCCGGCGCTGTCGCCGATGGCACCGCCGACGGTCTCAACGCCCGGCACCGAGAGCATACGGTTAGCCGCTTCGTCTGCCGCGGCGGTCGTGTCGGCAAAGGAGCTGCCCTCCGGCATCGTGAGCGTCACCATCATCTGCTCCATCTCCATATCGGGGAGGAACGTGAAGCCCTTCGTGAGCACCGCCGCGCCGCTTGCAATGAGCAGCGCCACCGCGGTGAGCAGCGTAACGGCCTTGTGGTTCACCGCCCAGAGGACGGATTTTTTGTATTTCGGCATGAAGCGCGTGAACGCCGTTTCGCTCTGGGGCTTTGCGTGCGCGAGCAGCTTGCCCGCAAGCGCGGGGACGAGCGTGAGCGCTACGATGAGACTGGCGATGAGCGCGTAGCTCAGCGTGAGCACCATATCGGTGAAGAGCTCACGCGTAAGCCCTTCCACGAACGCGATCGGGACAAAGACGCAGATCGTCGTGAGCGTGGAGGCCGCGATCGCGCCGCCGACCTGCCGTGCGCCGGACACGGCGGACTTGACCGTTGATTCGCCGAGCGCGCGCAGGCGGTACGTATTTTCAATGACGACGACGGAGTTATCCACCAGCATGCCGACCGATATCGATAGACCGGAGAGCGACATGATGTTGATGGAGACGCCGGTGAAGTACATGAGCGTGAACGCGAAGAGAAGGCTGATCGGGATCGAGCAGAGCGTGATGACCGTCGGCCGCCAGTCGCGCAAAAAGAGGAAGAGGATGATGACCGAGAACAGCGCGCCCCAGAGAAGGCTGGAGAGAATGGAGTCGCGCAGAAGGTAAATGTAATCGCCCTGATCCATGAGCGCGGTGAACGTGAGCCCCGGATATTCTGCGCTGAGCTTTTCAAACGCGGCGCGGATGTTATCAGACACCTTCGCCGTCGCGTAGTTCGACTGCTTGGAGAACATGAGGATGAGCCCGTTGTTGCCGTTGAGCGAGGCATAGATCTCCCCGGCGTTGTCGGCGCGGACGACGTCCGCCACGTCGCACACGCGGATGGGATCCAGCCCATCGATGCCGAGATCGAGCAGCACAAGATTTTCGAGATCGTCGCCGTCCGCGATGGCGTCGCCGACGGTCACGATGATGCCGTTGCCGTTTTCGTCGTACACATATCCCGCGGGCATGTCGAGATTCTGCGCGGCAATGAGACTGCTCACCGTTTCGAGCGTCATAACGCCGTGGAGATCGGCGGCGTCGAGCGCGGAGGCGAGCTGGTCTTCGAGCGTCTGCACCGCCGCGTCAAGCTGCGTCTGCGCGCTCGTGAGCGCGGTCTGCGCCGCGGCGAGCTGGCCGCCCGCGAGCGAGATCTGCGTCACACCGCCCATGAGCTCGCCCGGCAGCTCTTCGAGCTGCTTCTGCAGATTTTCGAGCGACTCCATCTGCTTTTTGGCATCGGCCTCCAGCGCGGCGTAGTTCTCCTCTGCCGCGGCAATCTGCGTGCGAAGCTCTTCGACCTGCACGCGCGCGGTTTCCACCGCAACGGCCTGCGCCGCGCGGGCGGTACGCTGCGCGGAGAGATTCATATCGTTGAGATTATTCATCGTGCGGACGCTGCCGAGATCGCTGCAGCCCTTGGCGTTGAGCGCAGCGATGGTGTCCGCGTCCAGCCCGGCGTCCTCCAGCGTCGTGGAAGCGTCCATGGAATCGTAGGGTTCGCCGAGCGCCTTGGCGTAAAGCGCGCTGTCCGCCTCCAGCGAGGCGATGCGCGCGTCGGTTTCGGCGAGCTGCGCCTCCGCTGCGGCGAGAGCTTCCTCCGCCTGCGTGAGCTGCTCGTTCAAAAGATCAATGGCGGCGCGCGCCGCGGCAAGCTTGGCCGCGCTCTCCCCGGCGGCGGTGACGGTGTCGGCGAGATCACTCTCGCCCTGCTTGATGGAATCGTTGATGCCGCTGGATGCGCCGAGCAGCTGATTTTTTCCGGCCTCAACTGCGCCGCGGTTTTCGTCCAGTTCCTTCTGTGCGTCCTCGAGCTGCTGCCGCGCGTCCTCCATCGCGGTGTTGATCGCCTCGGCGATCTTCTCGTTCATTTTGTCGAGCTTCTTCTCGTTGATCTCGATGGTCATCGTCCGCTCGATCATGCCGCCGGTCGTGATGCTCGCCACGCCCGTTGTGCCCTCCAGCGAGGGGATCACGGTGTCCTTGGCAAAGCGCGAGAGCTCGTACCGGTCCATCTCGGATGAGTCGACCGCCGCGACCATCACGGGGATCATGTTCGGGTTGATGCGGATGATGCTCGGCGTGCCGATGGAATCGTCCCAGCTGCCGGTGAGCATCTGCGTTTTCTGCAGGATATCCACCACGGCGCTGTCCATGTTCGTGTCCTGCTCAAATTCGAGCACGAGCATGGAGTAGTTCTCCGCCGAGGTGGAGGTTACGGTCTTGATATCGTTGAGCGTCGCCATGCTCTGCTCCATGGGCTTGGTGACGACGGCCTCGACCTCCTCGGGCGCCGCGCCCGGATACGTCGTCACGATGACGGCGTAGGGGTAGTCCATGTTCGGCATCAGATCGGGCGTCATTTTGACGTACGACATCACGCCGAACACCAAAATGGCGACTACCGCCACGAACACGGTAAAAGGTTTTTTTACACTAAAGGAGGTCATGGAGCAGGATCCTTTCCAGATTACAGGATTATCTTACTTATGATAGCACCCTGCCCCGGCGAATGCGTGAATTTTCATTGAATTTTAACGAAAAAATAAGACGCAGCTTAATTTTGCTGCGTCTTGTATGGGAAGGGAAAACCCCTCCGTCAAAAATTTCATTTTTGCC
>CAVIVK010000154.1:0-10248 GCA_963645975.1 Bifidobacteriaceae bacterium
GCTCTATACGAGTGCGCGCACCGATATTTTCACCCGCCCGCTCCCGGCGCTTGTCGCCGCGGCGTTCGATATTCTCTCGGACGGCTGGAGCTACGAGAGCGTTTTTACGTATCTCAAAACCGGTCTCACCGGCATATCCCGTGCCGAGTGCGATGCGCTGGAAAACTATGTCCTTCTCTGGTCGCTGCGCGGCACGGCCTGGACGCGCGAAGAGCCCTGGCGGCAGCACCCGGACGGCTTCGGCGGAAAACCGACGCCGGAGAGCGATGCGCTGCTCGAAAAGCTGGATGCGCTGCGCCGGAACGTGGCCGCGCCGCTTGCGGCGCTGGAGCGCCGCGGAAAAGAGGCGACCGACGCGCGCGGTCAATGCGCTGCGCTCGCCGCCTTCTGGGAGGGCATTTCCCTGCCGGAGCATTTGGAGGAACGTTCTCTCGCGCTCGAAGAGGCCGGGGAGCTGCAGACCGCGGCAGAATACCGTCAGCTCTGGGAGCTGATGGTTTCGGCGATGGAGCAATGCGAGACAATCCTTGGCGATATGCCGCTCTCGCAGGAGGATTTCGGGCGGCTTTTCCGCCGGATGCTCTCGCAGTACGACGTCGGCACGATCCCCGTAGCGCTCGACCGTGTAACCGCCGGAGATTTTGACCGCATGCGGCGGCGCAGCATCCGCCATCTGCTCGTGCTGGGTGCGTCCGACGAGCGCCTCCCGCGCGTTTCGGACACCCCCGGCGTATTCACCGACACCGAACGCGAAGAGCTTCGCGCGCTGGATATTGAGCTCTCCGGCGGGGACGACGAGCTCGACCGCGAATTCAACCTTATTTATAATGTTCTCTCGCTGCCCGCGGAGAGCCTTTACATAAGCCGCAGCGCATTCGCCCCCGACGGAGGCGAGACGCGAGCGTCCTTCGTCGTTGACCGGATCGCCCGGCTGTTCTCGCTCCGCGAGGAGAGCGGCGACATGCGAGCGGCGAGAGCACAGTCTCTCTCCGGCGCGCTGGAGCTTGCCTGTGCCGGGGATGCCGCCGCGCGGGACTATTTTGCCCGCCGCGGCGAGAACGAGCGTATTGCCGCCGTGGAAAAAGCGGCGGAAGAGGTACGCGGCGCGCTCTCGCGCGAGAGCGTGGCGGCGCTGTATGGGCGGGAGATGCATCTCACCGCTTCGCGCATCGACAACTTTGCCTCCTGCCGGTTCCAGTACTTTCTGCGCTACGGTCTGCGCGCCAAACCACGCCAGAGCGCGCAGTTCAACCCGCCGGAGCTCGGCACCTTTCTGCACTATCTTCTCGAGCACGTCGCGCGCGACGTATCCGAGCGCGGCGGCTTTGCCGCCGTGGACGATACCGCCGTATCATCGCTCACGGAAAAGTATGTCCGCGAATACGTCCATACGGAGCTGGAGGATTTCCGCGAAAAGAGCCCCCGGTTCGTATATCTCTTCCGTCGTCTGACGGAGACGGCGCGGCGCGTTGTGCTCGATACGGCGCGGGAGCTGCGAAAATCCGACTTCCGTCCGCTCGACTTTGAGCTCAATTTCTCCGACGATAAGGACATGCCGCCGGTGTCGCTCGGAAGCGGTGACGGCTCGCTCGTGCTCAACGGCGTCGCCGACCGCGTGGACGGCTGGGAGCATGACGGAAAGCTCTATCTGCGCGTTGTGGACTACAAATCCGGCGTGAAGAGCTTTTCGCTCACCGACGTCTGGTACGGCATAGGCTTGCAGATGCTCCTCTATCTCTTCACGCTGGAGAAAAACGGCGCAGCGCGCTACGGGAAGGAGATCGTCCCGTCCGGCGTGCTGTACGTTCCCGCGCGGGATGTGCTCGTCTCCGCGCCGGAGCGGCTCTCGGACGAAGATATCGTAAAGGAAAAGGCCAAACGCCTGCGCCGCAGCGGCCTGCTGCTCGCCGAGGACGATGTTCTCCACGCAATGGAACACGGCGATACGCCGCAGTATCTCCCCGTTTCTCTCAACCGCGCCGGGGAATACACCGGCGACGCGCTCGCCTCTGCCGCACAGCTCGGCGAGCTATCGCAGTTTCTCGAAAAGACGCTCACGGACATGGCGTGTGAGCTGCACCGCGGCAGCATTGCCGCCGATCCGTGGTTCAAGACCGAGCAGGACAACGCCTGCCGTACCTGTGATTTTTACGACGCCTGCCGTTTCAACGAAAAGACGGATGGCTGGCGGTTCAAAACATCGCTCAAAGCGCCCGAATTCTGGGCGCGGCTCGAAAAGGGAGAGGAGGTTCCGCCGTGCCGCTGACACCGTATCAGGAGCTCGCCGCCGAAAGCCGCGGCGGAGCGCGGCTCGTCTCCGCTGCCGCCGGTTCGGGCAAAACGAAGGTTCTCGTCGAGCGCCTCATGCGCTACGTAGACCGCGGCGCGAACATCGACGATTTCCTCGTCATCACCTACACCCGCGCCGCCGCCGGAGAGCTTCGCAGCCGCATTCTCTCCGCACTCGGCGAGCGCATCGCGCAAGATCCCATGAACCGCCGTCTCCGGCGGCAGACGGAGCTCTGCTGCCGCGCCTCCATCGGCACGATCGACAGCCTGTGCGGCCGTTTTCTGCGGGAGAACACGCATCTCGCCGGTATCTCGCCGGACTACCGCGTCATCGAGCCGGATCGCGCCGCGGAAGTTCGCGCGAACGTCCTCGACCGGCTGCTCGAAAAGCTCTATGACCGGCTTGACGACGATCCTGGCGCGAAGGCGCTCGTGGACTCCTTCGGCGCCGGGCGGAACGACGATAAGCTTGCCGCGCTCATTCTCCGGCTGCATGACGCCGTGCAGAGCCACCCCGATTCCGCCGCGTGGCTGGATCGTCAGCGCTCTTCGCTTGCCGTGCCGGAGGGGACGGACGCCGGGGAGACCGTGTGGGGGCAGTATCTGCTCTCACGCACAGCACAGCAGGCGGAGTATTGGGCATCGCGCATGGACGCGCTGCGCGCTGAGCTTACGCAGCCGGGGCGCGAGGCGCTCGCAAAAGCCTATGCCGACAGTCTCGACGTCACCGCCGAAGGGCTGCGGAATATGGCGCGCGCCGCCGCCATCGGTTGGGAGGCGGCGCGGAACGCCTGCGCGGTCGAATTCCCGCGCATCGGCGTATACAAGGGCGAAGACCCGCTCGCGCAGAGCGTCAAGGCCGCGCGCACAGACTGCAAAAAGGCGTGCGATAAGTGGAAGCACACGTTTGCCGACTCTTCCGATACGCTGCTGCATGAGCTCGCCGAGACCTCCCCCGCCATCGACGCGCTGCTCTCGCTCACGCTCGAGCTCGACCGCGCCTACGCCGCCGAGAAGCGGCGGCAGGGGCTGTGCGATTTTTCCGACCAGGAGCACATGATGCTGCGGCTGCTAAAGGACGCCTCGAACGGCCTCGCCGCGTCGCTCTCCGCGCGCTATACGGAGGTGCTTGTGGACGAATACCAGGACGTGAACGCCTGTCAGGACGCGCTCTTTGTGCTGCTCTCCGACAATGGCCGCAAGCTCTTCATGGTCGGAGACGTGAAGCAGTCGATCTACCGTTTTCGCCTCGCCGACCCTTCGATCTTTCTCGAAAAATACGAAAGCTGGGACGATCTTACACCGGAGTCATCCCCGGAGATGCCGGGGCGCATCCTGCTGCGGGAGAATTTCCGTTCGCGCCGCGAGGTGCTAAACGGGGCAAACCATGTATTTCAAAACATCATGTCCCGCTCGCTCGGCGAGCTCTGCTACGACGATGCCGCGGCGCTGCGCCCCGGGCGGGAACTGCCGCCGGGCGGCGGCGCACCGACGGAGCTTGTGATCTTAACGCTGCCGGACGCCGGCGGCGAGGAAGACCGCCCGGACAAAACCGTTTTGGAGGCGGAGTATATTGCCGCGCGCATCCGCCAGATGGTTGACTCCCGCACACCCGTCACGGAGGGCGAGGGGCTGCGCCCCTGCACCTACGGCGACTTTGCCATTTTGATGCGCTCCTATAAAGCTGCCGCGCCGCGCTACCGTGCCGCGCTCGCCGCGCGGGGCATTCCCTCCGTATCGCAGCAGGGCGGCGGGTTTTACCGCTCCACGGAGATCACGGCGCTTTTGTCCCTGCTCGCCGTGATCGATAACCCACGGCAGGATGTGCCGCTCATCGCGGTGCTGCGCTCGCCGCTCTTCGGCTTTACGGCGGATGAGCTCTCCGCCGTCCGCGCCGCAGATAAGGCCGCCGATTTCTATGCTGCGCTCTGCCGCCGCGCAGAGACGGACGAAAAGTGCGCCGCCTTTCTCGCATCGCTCGAGAGCTACCGCGCTCTCGCGCCCGATCTCTCCGTGGAGGCGCTGCTCGCGCGCATCTGCGACGACACCTCGCTCTTTGCCCTGCTCGCCGCCATGCCGGACGGCGCAGCACGGCGCGAAAACGTCCATCGGCTCTCGGATTTTGCCCGCCAGTTTGAACAGGAGGGCTACCGGGGACTGTTCCGATTCGTGCGCTGGATGAAGCAGCTCGAAGAGCGCGGCGACGAGCCGCGCACCGGTTCGATGGAGAGCCGCGATGCCGTGCAGATCATCAGCATCCACCATTCCAAGGGGCTCGAATACCCGATCGTTTTTCTCGCCGGGACAAGCCGCCGCTTCAACAAGATCGACTCCGCCGCCACGGTGCTCGTCCACCCGAAGCTCGGCGTAGGCGGCAAGGTCATGGATACAAAGCGCGGCGTCGTCTACCCGTCACTTGCGTGGCGGGCGATCTCGGCAAAGCTCGAAGAGGAAACGCTTTCGGAGGAAATGCGCGTATTGTATGTCGCCATGACGCGCCCAAAGGATCGTCTCATCATCACCGCGCTCTGGCCGGACGCCGAAAAGCCGCTCGCAAAGCTCCGCGAAGGACTTACTGCGCCGATCGCGCCGCAGCTCCTCTCCACAGACGCTTCTCCCTCGCATTGGCTCGCGCGCGCAGCGCTCTTGCCGGATAGTCCCATCACGCTGCAAATCGTCCGTGCCGGGGAAGACGCCGTGCCGGACGCAGAGACTACAGAGGAAACCGCCGCGCCGGACTCGGAGCCGGGCACCGCGCTGGAGAGCGCACTCGACTGGGAGTACCCGTACCGCTGGGCGCAGGAGCTGCCGTCGAAGATCACCGCGAGCGCGCTGGAAGGCACCGACACCGATCCGGACGCACAGAGCATCGCGCCGGAGGCGCAGCGCCGCCGGATCTTCCGCCGCCCGGTTTTCGGCGTGAAAGACGCCCCCCTCACCGGCACCGCACGCGGCATCGCCGTACACACGGTTCTGCAATTCATCGACTATTCCCGCGTTTCCACGCCGGAGCAGGTGCGCGGCGAAATCGAGCGGCTGAAAAAAGCCGAACACATCACCCCGGCGCAGGCCGCCGCGGTGGAGCCGGAGCGCATCTGTGCGCTGTTTGCCTCCCCCATCGGGCAGAGAATTCTGCACGCGGATGAAGTCTGGCGCGAGCTGCGGTTTTCGCTGCTCACCGGCGCGGAAACCGTGTTCGACGCACCGCCGGGTGAGGAAGTTCTCCTACAGGGCGTCGCCGACTGCTGCATCCGCGAGGGCAAAACGCTTACCGTTGTGGACTATAAGACCGATTACGTAACAGCGGAAACGCTCGATGCGCGCGCCGCAGAGTACGCGCCGCAGATCCGTGCCTACGCCGCCGCGCTCACACGGCTGCTCGAAATGCCGGTACAGGAGGGCGTTTTGTTCTTTCTTCGCACCGGGCAGAGCGTTTCCATCGACTGCCGCGAGAAAAAATAAAAGAAAATCCAAGAAAACTTGCCGATTCCGCTTGACATTCGCCGGAAATTGGGTATAATAACCCTTGCGTTTGCGATATAGCGGGATTGTGTAAAGGTAGCACAGCGGACTCTGACTCCGTATGTGAGGGTTCGAATCCTTCTCCCGCTGCCAAAAAGATCCTGTCCTTTGGGGCAGGATCTTTTTGCATATTGGATTCGAACCCGAGGGCGCTTGGCCGTATGCTGGGGGCATATGGCAATCCAAGGTGGCCTGCGCCGCAGTACAGGTCGAGTCCTTCTCCCGCCGCCTGCAAGAAACCCTGTAATCTCCATGGTTACAAGGGTTTTTGTTTTGTTCAAAACGGGCTGTTTTCCCTTATTTTTTCCCTTACCAGCTTTTTATAGAGCAAAAAGGACGAGGAACAAGAGAGGGTGAACTATAAGTTCCATGACATCTCGAAAATTTCATATTACAATGAAACCAGAAAAATTTTGAAAGGCCGAGGTGAAAGCAAGATGAATCTGAAAGAAGCATTTCGCTATCAGAACAAGCTTCAGTCCTTTATGGACGAAGCGCAGAGTATTCTCGACCGCGACTCCAATGTCACAAAAGTCGAGAACACCTACCTGCGCCACAAGGTCATGGCCGAAGCGAAGGACGAAACCGTTCGTTCTGTACCGGATACAGAGTATTACGAGCAGATCACAGACATCCCCCGTTTCCTCCTGCATCTGCTGGACGAGAAGGAAAAGCTGTTCGCCGCCATCCGCAAGGCAAAGGACGGACTGGACATCGACATGGATAGTGAACTCTGCCTGAATACCGTCCGCCAGAGCGTTGCCCGCACCTTTAAGCGGATGAACGATCTGCGCAGCTCTGAGCAGACAATCGCGGGCGGCGGCACCGGCTATCGCTTCAACGCCGAAGGCAATCAGATATCCTACCGCTGCGATGTGAAGCGCGTGACAACGATCAACTACGATCGCAAGGTCATTCGTTCCGCCCTCGGCAAGCTCAATCAGCGGGCAGATGAAACTTCTGCCAAAATTGATCTGTGCCTTGTGACCTCCAAGGTGGAATACACGCCGTCCTTTGATGTGAATTCCAGCTTCACCGAAGCATTCGAGGCATACGCGGGAAACGTCGGAGCTTAAGCCCCGGCGCAGACCGGCTATTTGGGGTGCGGCAAGATAAAGAGAATGCGGATACCGGTTCAGGTGCAGATGAACTATAACGCTGCACACATCCGTAAGGATATTTCGGTTCGGCTCATCCTACGAGCCTTCATGATAGGAAAAAGAAGCGTTCCGCTTTTCCATCACCACCCTGTGTTCCTACATCAGAAGCACTTTTTCGTCACCATTCTCATTCCCGCTTTCATACTGACATCTCCATGGTGAGGCATGCAAACCCAACTCGCTTGTTACGAGATTATAACGATAAAATGTTGATCTTTTTCTCCGAGAGCTACGCCGAAAACGTGATTGGTCACGCCGCCGGCAATGCAAACGGAACAAATGGTTGAAGTTGTATTGGCCTCTTGCCGTATCCAAAATAGCCGGTCATAAAATGATTTGAGCAGCAGGCGTCTGCCTGCTGCTCACCAACGATATGAAGTTTTACCGTAGTGGGAATCAGGATCTGATCCATCGGAACCTCAAAGAGAAGTCCTAGTGCATACAGGTTATCTACCGTAGGAAGGCTTTCGCCCTTCTGCCACTTGTGGATCGCCCGAGGTTCTTCAAAGCCGAAATAGCTTTGCAGATCTCGAACTGTCAGGCCGCGTTCTATGCGCAGGCGGCGGATGTTGTTTCCCGTGGCGATAAGGTCAATCACGGGGTATTTTTTCAAGCCCATTTTTGCTTTCCTCCTTAAAGAGCGATACTGTAAAATATCAGAGAAGGCAGAAAAACACAAGTCCTAATTTTGAAGGGATGACAATTTGAGAGAACGGTTATATTGGAGCATTCGGAAACTTTCCCTTCAATATGCGTACTTCCTGTTTTTGACACAACGCCGTACCTTGCTGACCAGCTATTCATCCGGCACAAGGTCAGGGTGTGGTTTGAGTCGGAATATGCCAAAGAAGGTTCACCCTATCTCGCTATCCTTTGCCGCGTCCGGAAGCGGGATGTGCCGGAGTTTCTGGCGGCCTTGGAGAAGCTTAAAAAGAAGATGCCGCTCTACGGGCATCTTGACTATATGTCCGAGGTCAGCGCTTTTATGGATTCAGCGGAAAAAGAGAAAGGAGCGGCAGATCAAATTGAAGCTGACACCGCTTAAGAAACAAAGCAAGAGCGAACAACGTAAATACTATGTATCAAAGCGCGGCTCATGGAACGGGCTTTCGCCGATCACCCGTGTCGTGCAGAGCAGGAAAATCTATGACCGAAACCGTATGAAACGAGAGAATCATCGAATTTCTGGGGAGTGAATCCCTGGAGCACATCTTTTTACAGAGCAAAAAACAGTCGCTTATAATGTAAAATCTAATAAAAATTCTTTCAACCGCCTCTATAGAGTCTTGCGGTGTCGAATAATATCGCCTATCGTTTTTATCCGGTGATATTTTGTGTCGATTTATAACAAAAACTTCGGTTTGGATGATCGTATGCACAGTAGCAAGGCTCCGGAGTATGCGTTTATTGCGGCTTATTTGCAGCTTCAAGTCGTACAGGAGTATCTTACACTTTGGGATGCGGTCAAAGGCCCCTATGCCGCCGCAGTACAGCGGCATCTCTCTGCGGCACTCGCAGCTTTATACGGCAATGTTGGGTGTTGCGGGCAGGCCGGCTGTATGGAGGCGATTCGGGAGAGATGCAAAGGACATCCGGCTTTCTCCGGAGGCGACGGCTTGCAGGCGCTGGCACAAATTGTTGAGCTTCGCCACCGCTATGCTTCTCTCTTCCTGAACGCGCCAACTCCTACTGCCGTTTCGTTTTCCGCGGCAAGCCATTTCATTGCCGATACGGAAAGCGTACTTCGAGTAATCGGACGTCATCTCTTTGCCACAGACCCCGCGCAGGCTGACGGCGAGGATTTTATAGCGCAATTTGAGCGTCTGCAAAAGAGCCGCTAAACAAGCGCCTTCTCTATAAGGAAAAGCATCCGCCCCTATCGGCCTTGATAGGGGCGGTTTTCTGTACTCTATCCCCTTCGCAGAGCCCCCGGAGTATATTCCGGGGGATGCGCGGGCAGAAGAAAGGAGGATTCCAAGAATTACTGGTCAACGATGGATCCGTCAATATGCAGGCGTGTAAGCAGCGCTTTCCGTTTATAAGGGAAGCGTTTCTCTGCATCCTCCACCAGATCAACGCCTATACCCGGAGCCTCCGGAAGGCTGGCAAAGCCATTTGTGACCTGCGGAGACCAGGTGGCAATATCCCGTGTATGAAATGCCTTTACTTCCTCCGGCGTACTCGGGCTGGAAGAGTAGCGTTCCGTTGTTGCCGCCATAGAATGATCCGGCAACTCCATAATCGCAAAATTTTCCACGGCCGCAGCCAGCTGTAGACAAACAGCCGAACTAACCGGACTCAACGGGTTATGCGGCACGATCTGTATGCCTTTTGCCTCCGCCATCGCCGCAATCTTTTTCGCACCGGACAGTCCACCGCACAGGCACACACAAGTTCTGGCGTATGCCATGGCATTGCGGGAGAAAAGCATGTTGTATTCCTGAATCGTATGAATGCGTTCGCCGGTGGCGATGGGAACATGGATACCGGCAGCAACATTTGCCATTTCGTCAAAATTATCCGGAGGGATTGGGTCCTCCAAAAACATGGGGGTAAACCGCTCGACCTTATGCGCAAACGCAATGGCTTCCGCCGACTTCAGCCGACGATGCAGTTCCAAGCAGAGATCCACATCGTTTCCTACAGCGTCCCGGATGATGGCGACACGTTCTGCTGCCTCGTCCAGCATATTGGCATAAGTCGAGAAGAACGGCTCTTTTCTCGGAGTATCCAGGAACGGGTTCAGATGTCCAACGGCTGTATAACCGGCCTTTTTTGCCTGAATGCAGTTTTCCACCAGTTCTTCCGTGGTCGTACCGGAGACCTGCATATAGGTGCGGGCCTTATTTCGGCAACCGCCACCAAGCAGGCGATAGACTGGAACCCCATAAAACTTCCCGGCGATATCCCACAAGGCGATATCTATGGCGCTTATCGCCCCCATGATCGCTGCGCCGCGGAAATGGAAGGCTCGGTACATGTACTGCCAATGGTGCTCAATCTGTAGTGGGTCTTTTCCTATAAGATATTCTTTAAATGTGTTGACAACCTCCGCCGCCGCGTTCTGGTACCCCCACGCGCCGGATTCTCCGAGGCCGACAAGCCCTTCATCCGTGTAGACTCTCACATAGAGAAAGGTATTGACAAACAAGGGTTTTACGTCGGTGATTTTCATCGAGCGAACCTTCTCCCTTCAAATTTGCAAAAGCCGGTTATATGCGAGCCACGCCGGTTTTCCGCGCCGCATCGGCTACTGCTTTTGCGACCGCCGGGCCGA
>CAVIVK010000155.1:0-3813 GCA_963645975.1 Bifidobacteriaceae bacterium
GTCCGGGAGCTACAACTACATTCTGCGCTTTTACTCCGGCGCAATCATGGCTCTTGTCGAGCAGTGGTTTGTTGACAGCATGCGGGAATCCGTTGATGAATATATGGAGCTCTTGGATAACTTCCTGCATGACGGCATGTTTCTGGTATTTGACCGTTTTACACGCACGACACCGGGTCAGTTCATGACCTGACCGCCGTTGCAGAGAAGATTCTGTCCGTTTATCCCGCGCGACTTTTCGGATGCGAGGAAGGATACAAGATTTGCGATGTCCTCGTTCGTCTGGAAGCGGCCAAGCGGCTGGCTGATAAGCTGATACTTACAAATGACCCAGGCGGGAACATGCATTTCCTTTGCGGACTGCTTGGCGATCTTGTCCTGCATGGGCGTCAGGACGGTGCCGGGACAATAGGCGTTTACCGTGATGTTATATTCCCGGAGCGCATCGGCCATCGCTTTGGTCATGCCGCGGATGCTCCACTTCGTTGTCGTATACTCAAACGTCACCGGCGTTTCCCGGAAGGACGACTGGCTCGCGGCGTTGATGATTTTTCCGCCTTCCGGCTGATTTTTCATAATCTCAACCGCCGCCTTGGCGCAGAGGAACATGGAAACGACGTTAATATCAAACGTGCGCTTCATATCCTCGGCACTTACTGCGTCCATTTTACGTATCGGGCAGATACCGGCATTATTGACAAGAACATCCAGCCGACCGAACGTCTCTTTGATTTTTGTGAATATCCCATCGACTGCACCATCGTCCGACACGTCTCCGGCGGCGATGAGACAATCGACGCCTTTCGCCCGAATCGCCTCGCTCACGGGTACAAGGCTGTCGGCGCAGCGCGCGTTAATAACAACATCAAATCCGTCGCCGGCCAGACGGAGCGCAATTTCTTTTCCGATGCCCATACCGGAACCGGTCACGAATGCTACTTTTCGGTTTGCCATTTCTGCTTTTCCCTCCGTTTAATCCATCACGCGGCCATCATTGACCATCATGTTCTGGCCGGTGATGTTCACATTACTCTCTCCTGCAAGGAACGCAACCATTTCCGCCGCTTCCTCGGGCGATACAGCGCCAACGCAGCAGGCATTGACCTTGATGTCTTTTTTCGCCAGATGCTTTGCCATGGCGCGGGTCGTGCCGCGCAGCGCCCACGAGGTGACCGATTCAATAAAACTGTCGTTGGATGCTTGAAACGCGCGGTCGGAGGAGAGGTTCACAACGCGCCCCTTTATCCCCTTTCGGATCATCCAGTCGGAAACAGACTGCGTGAACAGCATAGCCGGGATAAGCCCGGAACCAAACGCCGAGCGGATATCCGCGGAGCTTGTCTCCGCGAAAGTCTTTACCGGGGTATCGGTCTGCGCATTTATGAGCACATCGATGTGGTCAAACTCTTGCCCGAGTCTTGCAAAAAGCTCCCGCACAGCCGCTTCATCGTTTTGACAAACGGCGTAGGTGCGGCAGGCAACGCTCTCACTCAGCTCCGCCGGAATATTTTGCAGCTTCTCTTCTGTTTCGTCGCACAGTGCCAGGGCGAAGCCGTCCCGTGCAAGCCGGAGAGCAATTGCTCTTCCCAGCGGGCCGCCCGCGCCCGTAATCAGCGCGGTCTTTGTTTTGATCATGTCTCTATCCTCCTGTTTCCCGCCGAGAGAGCAAAAATCGTCCGCCCAATCGGCTATAAATTTCCTGTGCCGATTATATAACCGTGTGAGCAAATCGGAACACCAGCAAATTTTGCTTGCGTACCATTTTCGGTACATTATGTAACATTATAAATCATCGGCAGATTCGATGGTTCTGTCGGTTTTATTTATATTTTTAATATATCCGCCGCGAAAAATGTGGTATCCTCTTCGTAAGGAAAATTCTGATCAGGAGGTCTTCTATATGATTACCGTAAATGCTCTTGGCGAAGCCTGCCCGATGCCGGTCGTAAAGGCGAAAAAGGCAATCGACGCGCTCACCGCGCCGGAAACCGTGCAGGTGCTCGTTGATAACGATGCCGCGGTGCAGAACCTTACCCGTCTCGCCGGGCAGTATGGCTTTGCCGTCCGCGCGGAAAAGCAGGGAGAAGCGCAGTTCGCCGTCACAATCGACGCCACCGGCGCCAGGAAAGATGTGCCCGACGAGGCCGCCGTCTGCACGCCGCTCAAGCAGGGCGAGAAGAATATCGTCGTCGCCATATCCAAAAACCACATGGGCGAGGGCGAGGAAGCGCTCGGCAAAACGCTGCTCAAGGCATTCATCTTCGCTCTGACGCAGCAGGACGCGCTGCCGAAAACGATTCTCTTCTATAATAGCGGCGCTTACGTCACGAGCACCGAGGGTCCATCCATCGAAGATCTCAAAACGCTCGAAGCGCAGGGCGTGGAAATACTCACCTGCGGCACATGCCTTGACTACTACCATCTCAAGGAAAATCTTCTCGTCGGCGGCATCACGAACATGTATTCCATCGTGGAAACGCTTGAAAAGGCCGATCTTGTCATCAAGCCCTGAACCTTGATCACCATATACAGCAACAGCGCCGCGGAACATTGCGTTCCGCGGCGCTGATCTTTTATTCTTTATCTTCCGTTTGTCATGCCCTGCAGCTGCTGGCGGAGAATGGCGGGGGTGAAGAAAAGACCCTCGCCGTGGTCGGCGCGAAGATTGAGCCATGCGCCGCTGCATGCCTGATTTTTCGCTGCGAATGCGATCGGGAGCGCTGCGAAGTCGTCCAGAACGATATTCTCCAGCTGGGCTTCCATCGCATCTCGCTCAGAAGAGGCGGCAAACGTCAGTTCCTCGTAGAGCGCGTCAAACTCGGCGTTTTCGTAGCCGGAAATGTTCCATCCCGGCGAGGCCGTGCCGTTCCAGAAAGCGCCGTTTCCCCCGTTCCAGTAGAATGGTGCAAGAGAGAGATAGGCGTCGTAATAGCTCTGCGAGGCGGTCAGGAAGAGATCATAGTCTCCCTCCTCCGCCGCGGCGAGCGCCTTGTCCGGCGAAAGGACGATGATCTCGAGTGCGATGCCCGCACCGGCGCACATGTCCTTCAGGAGATTGGCCGCACGCACCCACGCCGTCGAAGAATCGCTGCACAATATGCGGAAGGAAAGGCTCTCCCCTTCCGGTGATTCGCGCACGCCGTCGCCGTTTGCATCCGTATACCCGGCGCTTTCGAGAAGCGCCGCGGCGCTCTCCGCGCTGCATACCGCGGCAGCAGAGGCATCCGTCCCGTAGGGGATCGAGAAGCCGTAGGCGGGCAGCGCGCCGCCGAAGCCGGTGAGTGCAAGCGTCTCCCGGTCAGCGCAGAGCGTGATCGCCTCGCGGACGGTCTTATCGAGGAGCAGGGCGCTTCCCCCGGAATCCTCGTCCGTGCGCTGGTTGAACTCCACGAGCAGCAGCTCGCCGGACGTGCCGTAAGCCGTGCTGCGCCCCTCGGAGAGATCCTCCGCGGCAGCCTGGGAGAGATTCCACGCCGCGTCGATCGCATTGTTCTCCAGCGCCGCGGCCAGATCGTCGCAGCCGAAATGCAGCTCCACGATCTCGGCACGGGCGGTGCCGTTCCAGTAATCCTCGCTGCGGCGCAGCGTCAGGACGCCGTTTTCGTATTTGTCCCAGATGTACAGCCCCGAGCCGGTCATCGTCTCCGCCGTCGGGACAAGCGCGGAAAGGCTCTTTTTCGCCTGCGATGCGTCCTTCGGGATGCCGGAGGTCGTATACTCCATGCCGGGCAGCGCGTTCCACACGCTCTTCGGCACGATCGGCACGCAGGAGAGGCATTCCTCCACGGCCGCAACGTCGCCCCAAGCTAGGAA
>CAVIVK010000156.1:0-3749 GCA_963645975.1 Bifidobacteriaceae bacterium
GCTCTTCGCAACCGCCTCTTCCCGGCGGGATGCGAGATCCATACGGTAAAGATCCGCACCGCCGAAGTATGCGGGGCGGGGCACAGAGACGTCAAGGAGGCTGTAATAGACCGTTTTCCGATCCTCCGTGAGCTGTACATCGGATACGGAGAGACCAACCTCTGTCAGGCGGGTGAGAGCTTTTTTCTTCGCGTCATAGTAGAAAAGACTTTCGTATGTGCCGCGTGTGTAGGTGCCGCCATTCCACCACCAGGGAAGCTGGGTGATAACCTCGTAGTCCTCGTTTTCCTTTTTGCCGGCAAGATAGGCCTTCGCTAACTTTTTATCCCCTGTGTATAGATTTTCGAAGCCCGGAAACGTGGAACCGGTAACGAGAAGGTCACCGCCCGGCAGCGGGAATACCTGCGAAACGGGAATGGGAAAGGTGTACGCAAGCTCGGCCTCGCCGCCGTCGAGTGCAATTTTGTAAAAGCGGCTCGAGAGCGAGGCATCCTTTTCGCCCTCACGGTCTGCAGCAAAGAGAACGGTGTTTTCGTCCAGATAGCAGAAGGACGCTTCCTTCCCGCCGCCGGTCAGCGGGCGGACGGCACCATGGTTCAGAAGATACAGACGGGATTCGTAGCAGTTCTTTTCCTTCTTCGCCTGACTCACGGTGAAGCAGGCGCTTGTCCCTGCGGGGGAAAACGTGACGTTTGCCAGCGAGCGAACGGCGCAGAAATCGTCAACGGCAATCGGCTTGAGACGCATGAAAAACTCCTTTCGTGCACGGATAGAAACGCTCCGCACAGAGGCAAAATAATTCGTTAGCTACAGCATATCACATTCCCGGTATGGCTGCAATCCGTCCCTGGTTGACGGCGGGGGCTTCCGGCGAAGTACCGGAAAAAGCATGCTCCCCGCTCCGGCCAAACGCCGGAGCGGGGAGGAGAGTTACTCATGATTCGCTTTTTTCTTCCGCTTCCAGAAGCTCTCCGGCAGCTGGACGAGAATAACGGCGCAGAGCATGATGCCGCAGCCGAAAAGCTCACGTCCGGAGAGAAATTCATGCAGCAGTACCGCCGCGCCCAGCACGCTGAATACCGATTCCATGCTCAAAAGGAGCGTCACGGCGACGGGGTTTCCGTTGCGCTGCGCGGCAAACTGGAGCGTATAGGCAAGCGCGCTGGAGAAGATGCCGAGATACAAAATCGGGATGATGTTGTCGCGAAGCTCGGCAAACGTCGGTTTTTCCACAGCAAACATGCCGATGAGGCAGACGATGGACGCCACGATGAACTGCGCGCAGTTGAGCTCCGTCGGCGAGCAGAAGCCGACATAGTAATCGCCCGCGAGAATGTACACCGCATAGATCACCGCGCTCAAAAGGATCAGCGCGTCGCTCGGCGAGATCGTGAAGCCGTCCTTCACGCTGATGAAATAGAGCCCTATGAGGCCGAGCAGCACGCTCACCCAGAGACTCGGCGCGACCTTCTTATGCAGCACCACAACGCTGAAGAGCGGCACAAGCAAGATATAGAGCGTCGTCAAAAAGCCCGCCTTGCCCGCCTCAACGTCCGCAATGGCGTACTGCTGCACAATGGAGGCGGCAATTACGAGCACGCCGCATACAATGCCGCCGACCACGAGCTTTTTGGGGTCACTCTTCTTACGCTCCTCCGGCTTCTTCCGCCGGTTGGACACAAAAAGAAGAACCCCCAGCGACAGCGCGGCCAGCGCGCTGCGATAGAAGTTGAATGTGATGGCTCCGATATGTCCCGCGGCCATGCGTTGAAAAGCGAACGCGGTTCCCCATACAAACGACGCCGCCAGAGCCGTCAGCGCCGTTTTCAAGCTCATACCTTTTTTCATAATGTTATATATTATATGGTTTCTTTGCCCAATTGACAAGGCGTTAACCGGAAAAACTGTTGTACAAAAAAATCGATTGCGGCGGCGGGAAATGTGTGCTACATTCTATGAGGAAAACGAACGGACGGTTGGTACTTTTCAGAGAAAGAGAGGAAAACGCATGAAAGCAGAGGATATTCGGCGGCGGCTCGGCGAGCTTGCGCTCGACGCGAACGAATACCGCATCAACGCCGGCGGGGCCATGGTGCTTTATGGTCTGCGCGAGGAGACGCACGATCTGGACGTATGGTGTACAAAAAAGCTCGGCGATGAGCTCGCGCAGCGCTGCGAACCACAGGTTCTCCCGGACGGCACGCGGCGGTTCGTCCCCGCGCCGGATGTGGAGATCTATGAAAATATGCTGCCGGGCGAGACCGTGTTTCTCGACGGTATCCCGGTAGCGCCGCTCGAAGACGTGCTTGCGCTCAAACGGCGGCTCAACCGCGAAAAGGATCAGCGGGACATCGCCGTTCTGGAGGCCGCCATCGCCGCGCGGAGCGCTGCGGTCACGCTCGCCCCCATTGCGCCGGAGGACATTGCCGCCTGCGCGGAGATGTATAATTACTATATCGAAAACACCTGCATCACGCTCGAAGAAGAGCCGGTCACACCGGAGGAGTTCGGCGCGCGCGTGGCGCGCATCACAAAGGATTATCCCTACATCGTCGCGCGCGACGGCGCGGGAAAGACCATTGGCTATGCCTATCTCGACGTATTCAATCCCCGCAGCGCTTACCGCCGTACTGCCGATCTTTCGATTTACGTGGATCACGCCTGCCGCCACGGCGGCGTTGGCCAGAAGCTTTATACGGAGATCGAGCGGCTGGGCCGTGAGCGGGGCATTGAGAACATCATCTCCATCATCACGTCCGAAAATGCCGGATCGCTGAGTTTCCACCGCAAAAACGGCTTCACAGAGGTCGGCGTGATGCACGCCGTTGCGTTCAAACTCGGAAGGTATCTGGACGTGAGCTATTTCCAGAAGCATCTCGGCTGAGAGGGAATTTGTATGGACGGAGATTTCTTGAATCTGACGCCGGAGAACATCGCCTCCGAGCATCTCTGCTGCATCATCCGCTCGAAAACAGCGCATCCGGGTGTGGAGACGAAGCGCGCGTGGCTCGCCGAAAGGCTCGGCGAGGGGCATGTATTTCGCAAGCTGAATGCGAAGGAGTGCGTTTTCATCGAGTACGCGCCGCTGGAAACGGCGTGGGTTCCGGTTCTGGGCGAGAACTTCTATTACATTTACTGCCTCTGGGTGCAGGGCGCGCCGAAGGGGCATGGCTACGGGCGGCAGCTCATGGAATACTGCATCGCGGACGCCAAGGCGCACGGCAAATCCGGTGTGTGCATGCTCGGCGCGGCGAAGCAGAAGTCGTGGCTCTCTGACCAGAGCTTTGCCAAACGCTATGGCTTTGTTGGTGTGGACACCGCCGGGGAGTATGAGCTGCTCGCGCTGAGCTTTGACGGCGCCGTGCCGCGCTTTTCGCCCTCCGCCAAAACAATGACGGTGGATTTTCCGGGGCTTGCCGTATACTATGGCGACCAATGCCCGTTCATTTACCAGCGCGTGGAAAAGCTGCGCGAATACTGTGCGGCCAAAGATATCCCCGCGCAGTTCGTCCATGTGGACACGCTCGAAAAGGCCAAGAGCCTGCCCTGCGTTTTCAACAACTGGGCGGTATTCTACGGCGGGAAGTTCGTAACCGTCAATCAGATCGACGGTGCAGCCCTTGAAAAGCTGCGGCGGGCAGGGGAAAAGTTGGCAAAATAAGGAAAATCCATATATCGTAAAACGCCTTTCCAAATTGGAAAGGCGTTTTACGATATATGGATTTTCCTTATTTTGCCAACTTTTCCCC
>CAVIVK010000157.1:0-5605 GCA_963645975.1 Bifidobacteriaceae bacterium
GCAAGCGCCCTTGTGGAAGAAACGCGTGTATCGTATGACCTGGACGCGGCGGCACGGCTGGAAGAATTTTATGAAAGCAATGCATTTTGCGCGGCGCGCGAGTTCCAAAGCTTCTTTACGGAAAACTTCTACGGTGCTTGCTTCACCGGTGTATACGGCCAGAGCGGCTATGAGGACATCAGCGCAAAGCTTTCAGAGCTCGCGGAGCGGTACGGCCTGCACTATGCCAGCGCCAAAACGAAGGAAGAAAACAAGGTTATCTACGATAATGGCGCGTTCTACGAAGAACTGCCGCAGCCGGAGACGATAGGAAGTGCCTGCTGGCCTGTCCACTATATTCCCAAGGATGCGCTGTATACCCGCATGACGCACTACACGGATTTTGCCGAGTATTTGAGAGTGTGGAGTTACGAGACGGCGGCGGGGCAGAGCGTCATCTGTGCGACGGACGGGCCGGAAAAGGTCAGCGGAAGCTATCTCTTTTATGAAACGGACGACGCCTATGTTCTCGTCAATGTCGGCGTGAGGGATGCCTCACTCATGGAGCAGGCCGCCGAGACGATCGACTGGACGGCATTCGATACGAGAGGAGACGGAAAATGAAACGGATATTGGTGCCCTTGCTTTTGCTCTCGCTGCTGCTCGGCGGCTGCGGCACGCGGACGCCCAATGCGGAAACATCTGAAATACAGAACGCAAGTGCCGCCGCGCCGAACACGGAGATTCGCGACTGGTCGGAGCCGAACGCGGTGGACGACAGCTACTCTTTCCAGCACGACCCAACGGCGTACTATGAGGAGACCGGCGACGAATACGGCCTCTCCGTAGAGAGAACCATTCTCCCGGAGTACGTGAACCGCTGGGTAGACGGCGGAGAGATTTTGTGGACGGAGTTTCATGGCCTGGGCAGCGGCGGAAACCAAAACGGCGCCTATTACGGCTGGATCGCCTTCACGGGCACGCCGAAAACCGAGCTCGGCTGGCGCACGGCGGACTTTAACGGAACCGAATGCTACTGCCGCAGCATCTTTATTCGCGAGATCCCCAATGGGGACGGCACATACACGTTCCTCGCGGCAAAAAGCTGGCCCATGGAGGTTGTCCTTGTCAACGACACCGTCGCGGCCATTGGGATCGAGGATCTGTTTTCCGGCCGCATGCTCCCAACGCTCGCGAGCGCAGAGCTGTACGTTCCGCAGCTCGGACAGAGCTTCGTCATGACGGAGGAGACGGCGCTGCGTTCGCTCGAAAAGGCGCTATCCAAAGAGGCGGACACCGTGTGCATCACCCCCACGGGGGCGGATTTCGGCGAACAGGAGACTCTCTGCCCGCTCTACCTGCGCTTTGCCGACGGGAGACGCGCGCTTCTCTTTACCGCCGGGAACGGCGCGGACGGCTGCGCCGACGGGTCGCTGCTGCCAAGCGCAGTATTCGGTGGAGAGAGCGTATTTGAGCGCTTCGGCGTGCCGCTCGAAGCCGCGGGCTACACCCGAAATTCAGATGGCAGCACGACCGTGACCAATTCGATGGGCGGCGGTGCTTTCGACGGCATGACGAGCACGGCACGCTACGATGCACAGGGGCGGCTGGTGTATTGGGAACGCGTGTGGACGTGGGCCAATCTGGGAACCACCAGCTTCAATACCGAGACGGTCTCGTACCGCGAGGACGGGAAAATTGCCTCTACCTTGGGGCGCTCCGACCTCAGCGGGAGCAATGAGGAGTACACAACGCTCACGACATACATCTATAATGACCGCGGCGATCTCACGCGCATCAACGTGGAGTACGATCCGACGGATATTCACGGCCCCGGCTACTACTACGAGCTGAGCTACGATGAGCAGAACCGGCTCGTCGCCTATGTGTTCCACTATGCTGACGGAAGGGAAGGACGCCCAAGCGGCAACGTCTATTTCTGGTACACCGACGACGGGCAGCGCCGCTACTATCTCATAGATACGAACGGCAATCTGGTTGGCGGACCGGATAGTGCGTCGGGCGATAATCCCGTCCGCCGGTAATGCGGACAAACCCAAAACAAAAAAACAGAGCCTGCTGCCCTCAAACGGGGCGGCAGGCTCTGTTTTTATAGCTTATTCTGCTTGCAGCGCTTCACGCACGATTTCCCAGGCATCGACGAGCGCACCGAGCGAGCGCGCAGCGTTCGCGGGGCTGGTGGACGGGAGAGCAACATCCTCCCGCCCCGTATGCGGAAAAACATACTTCCGGTACAGCCGGTGGGCTGTTCCGCCGTTCGTGAAGATCTGCCGGATGGACGCCGTTTCCAGGATGGGCGTGAGATCGTTCGGCACGGCGTTTCGGATGGAGGCGTCGGACGGGCCCGCGATGTCGCACGAGGCGATCACGTCCCAGAGCGCGATGCGGTGCTCGAGAAGAAACGCACGCTTTTCCTCTATCGCCTGTGGTACGTCCGTGCCAAGCAGCGCCGCGAGTACCCGCCAGAAACGGTTTTGCGGATGCCCGTAAAAGAACTTCTGCTCGCGGGACTTTACCGAGGGGAACGATCCGAGGATCAGTATCCGCGAATCCGGCGCATACACCGCCGGGAAGGGATGACACAGCGATTCTTTTTCCATTCCATTTACCTCCGGCGCAGCAGTTGCCGCCCCAGTATATAACCGCTCCGGCGCCTTTTCAAGGGAAAGACTCAGCCATGCCCTTCGGCGGCGATCATGTGCATGGCATGCTCGAGCGTTCCGACAACAGCGCCGAGATTCTCCCGCGCTGCTTTTTCCGAGCCGGGAACATTGAGAATGAGCGTGTTTCCTCTCGTTCCGGCCACGGCACGCGAGAGCATGGCGCGCGGCGTGCTTTTGAGCCCCTCCACCCACATGGCCACGGGGATAGCGCGGATTTCACGCTCGAGCACGGCGAGCGTCGCTTCCGGCGTAACGTCCCGCGGAGAGAGCCCCGTGCCTCCGGTGGTAACGACGAGATCAACCTTTTTCTCGTCGGCGCACTCGCAAAGAAGCGCACTGATCTGCTCCTTTTCGTCCGGCACGATGGCGGTAAAGGTAACGGCAAAACCGGCGTCCTCCAGCATGGCGCGAAGGGCAGGGCCGCTCGTATCCTGCCGGAGACCCCGGCTGCCAAGATCACTTACGGTAATTACGGCTGCGGTGTAGTTCATAATTTTTCCTCCTGTTTTCGATATCCCAAAGCGGTGGAGATCATGGCGGCTGTGGCACAGACCTCATCAATGATTGCGCGAAAGGCCTCGGACTGTACGCTGCGGAGCATGCCGATGACGCTCACGGCGTACCGCGCCTGTCCCTCCACGGTATAGACCGGCGCGGAAACGGAGCGCAGACCGATCCGGTATTCGCCGTTTTCCACGGCGTAGCCGTCGGCGCGGCAGCGGTCGACCTCCTGCATCAGGGCGGGGATGTCGGTGACGGTGTGCGGCGTGAACTGCGTCATGTTCTGCGAGCGTAGGACGGTTTCCGCGCTGGTACGCGGCATGTGCGCAAGGAACACCTTCCCCGGCGATGTGCAGTAAATGGGCAGCCGCGCACCGATGTCCGATACAACGCGCAGGCTGTTTCGGGTCTCCGCCTGGTCAAGCGTGATGACGCTGCCGCCCTCGCAGAACGAAAGCACCACGGACGCGCCCGTCTGCTGACACAGATGATCCATATAAGGCCGCGCCGAGCGCGATATATCCCACGATCGCTTCACCTGCTGCCCATATTCAAAAAGCCGAACGCCGAGCGCGTACCGGCCGTCCGGCGTCTGCGTTACCACGTCGTATGTGCGCATGGTGGTCAGCAGACCGAACACCGTGCTTTTCGGATAGCCGCACAGCGCGGACACCTCCTTGAGCAGCAGCGGCTTGTCCGCCTGGCTGAGGATCTGCAATAGCTCCATCGCCTTCGACACGGACAGAATAATGTTCCCGTCTACCACGGATTACCAACCCCTTTCCCCGACAGTATAACGGCCAATTTATTCTCTGTCAAGAATAATCCGATAAAATCGGAACAAAATCCGATAATGTCGGACACACAGTTTGAAATGGCAGTATCCCGGGTGGTAAAATTTAGAGGCTTTGAAAAAAGTGAGGTACTGTTACATGAAGCTGATTCGGACGGAGGACGCGGTCGGGCAGGTGCTCTGCCACGATATGACACAGATCATTAAGGATCAATATAAGGATGCCCGCTTCCGTAAAGGACACGTTGTCACGGCGGAGGATATCCCGGTGCTTCTGAGCATGGGCAAGGAGCATCTGTATGTCTGGGAAATGACGCCGGGCATGGTGCACGAAAACGATGCCGCGGAGCGGCTTCTCGCCCTCTGCGGACAGGAAAATATGACACGCACGGGTGTGAAAGAGGGAAAAATCGAGCTTCGTGCTGCCTGTGACGGACTTTTCACGGTGGACAGCGCGCGGCTTCTTGCGGTGAACAGCCAGGACGAGGTGATGATCGCCACGCGCCGCGGCGGCACCGCCGTCCGCGAGGGGGATAAGCTCGCCGGCATGCGCGTGATCCCGTTGATCATCGCGGAAGAAAAGCTCCAGAAAGCCGAAAAGGCGGCAGGCGATGCGCCGCTGTTGGCGCTGCATCCCTTTGTTCGCAAAACGGCGTGCATCGTTTCCACCGGCAGCGAGGTGAAATTGGGACGAATTAAGGACACGTTCACCCCGGTCGTCATCGAAAAGCTCCACGCGTTCGGCATTGAAACGCTCGAAACGGTGTATTCCGGCGACGGCGTGGAGAATGTCCGTGACGCGGTGCTCGCCATGCGTGCGAAGAAGCCGGATATGATCCTCTGCACCGGCGGCATGAGCGTCGATCCCGACGATAACACCCCTGGCGGCATAAAAGCCGCGGGCGCGGACATCGTGTGCTACGGGGCACCGGTGCTCCCCGGAGCCATGTTCCTGCTGGGGTACTTCGCGGACGGAATGCCTGTTATGGGGCTGCCCGGCTGCGTGATGTATGCCGGAGCGACGGTTTTTGATCTTGTGCTTCCCAAGGTTGCTGCGGATGTGCCCGTGACGCGCGCGGATATCGCCGCGCTCGGCGAGGGCGGTCTCTGCCATGGCTGCAAAGAGTGCCATTACCCCATCTGCCCGTTCGGGAAGTGAGCCGCGCCGGGCGGTGTTTTCCCGGTTTGTAAGGATATCCGCGCAGGAGTCTGCGCCGATATAAAGAAAGAAATAGAAAGAAGAAAGGAACAACCAGAAATGAAAAAGATTCTTTCCGTTCTGCTCGCGCTGGTGATGGTTCTGAGCCTCGCCGCCTGCGGCAGCACCCCCGCGGCCGAGACCCCGGCGGCGACCGAAGCCCCCGCGACGGAAGCCCCTGCCGAAGCCACGGCGGAACCCACCGAAGAGCCTGCGGCTGAGCCCGTAGAGATCATCGTTTTCGCCGCTGCCTCCATGAAGGAGACGCTGACCGAGATCGCCGAGCTCTACAAGGCGGTTGCGCCCGAAGTCACCGTGACCTACAACTTCGATTCCTCCGGCACGCTGCTCAAGCAGATCAAGGAAGGCGCGGACTGCGACCTCTTCATCTCCGCCGCTCCCAAGCAGATGAATGCGCTCGACGGCAGCCTCAAGGACGACGCCGAGAAG
>CAVIVK010000158.1:0-3560 GCA_963645975.1 Bifidobacteriaceae bacterium
AGGCATAGACGTGCTCGTCCTCGTACACCTTCGCGGAAGGAATCTCACCGGCGATGATCCGGCAGAAAAGGCAATCGTTCATAATCATTTTTCCTTTCCATGATAGGGCAGAAGCCGCCGAAAAGGCGGCTTCTGTATTTTTGTGTCACTTCAGCTTGCTGGCGACGAAATCGTCCACGGCAGCGAGAGCGTCGTCAAGCTTGAGCGTATCAGTGCCGCCGCCCATGGCGGAATCCGGCTTGCCGCCGCCCTTGCCGCCGCAGATGGCGGTGACGGAGCGGATGATATCGCCCGCGCGGACGCCGGCGGCGACCGCCGCCTTGCCGCACACACTGTGGAAGGTGATCTTCCCGTCGCGCACGGCGGCGAGCACCGCAACGATGTTCTCGTCCTTATCGCGCAGGAAGTCGCCGATCTTGCGGAGGTTATCCGGCGTATCGACCGGCACGACGCCGGTGAACACGCGCAGCGCGCCGACCTTCTTGGAACTGGCGAGGAAGTTTTCGGCGTTGGAGAGCATTTCACGGCCGCGGAACTTTTCCAGCTCGGAGCGCAGCTCACGGATCTCGTTCGTGCGCGCCTCGGCACGGGTGAGCAGTTCTTCGGGCTTGGCCTTAAGGCGCTCGGAGAGCGTCATGAGCAGGCGGGTGTTGTTCTCGATGAACTTGAGCGTCTCCTGGCCGGTGATGGCCTCGATACGGCGCACGCCGCTCGCAACGGAGAACTCGCTCACAATGCGCAGCGAGCCGACCTTCGCGGTGTTATCCAGATGCGTGCCGCCGCAGAACTCCACGGAGTAGCCCTCGCCCATATCGACAACGCGGACAACGTCGCCATACTTTTCACCGAAGAGCGCCATCGCGCCGAGACTGCGAGCCTCCGCGATGGGCATTTCCTTCACGTTGATGGGGAAGCCCTCGAGCACGGCTTCGTTCACCATGCGCTCCACGGAGGCGATCTCCTCGGGCTTCATGGCGGAGAAGTGGGTAAAGTCAAAGCGAAGACGGTCGGGCTCAACGAGCGAGCCGGCCTGATGGACATGGTCGCCAAGAACGGTGCGCAGCGCCTTGTGCAGCAGGTGCGTGGCGCTGTGGGCGCGCATGATCGCCTTGCGGCGGCCGGTGTCGACGCAGGCGTTGACCTTATCGCCGACGGCGAGATTGCCGGAGACCATCACGCCGTGGTGCAGCACCTTGCCGGCCTTGTTCTTCTGCACATCGTGCACCTCAAAGACGGCGTCCTTGAGAATGAGCAGACCGTGGTCGGCGCTCTGGCCGCCCATTTCGGCGTAGAACGGCGTTTTGTCCAGAACGATGCTCGCATGCACGCCGGAGCCAACGCGCTCGCGCAGCTCGTCCTCGGCCACAATGGCGAGGATGGTGCAGTCATCGTGCAGGCGCTCATAGCCGGTGAACTTGGTGGGGAGATTGTCCAGGCCGAGATCAAGACCCGCCCAGGCGGTCTCATCGGAGCTGCGGGCGGCGCGGGCGCGCTCGCGCTGCTCCTTCATGAGAGTCTGGAACGCGGGCTCATCGACCGTCATGCCCTCGTCGGAGGCCATCTCCTTCGTGAGATCAAGCGGGAAACCGTAGGTGTCGTAGAGCTTGAAGGCGTCGGAGCCGGAGAACACGGTCTCGCCCTTTTCCTTGTGGGAGGCAAGCATACCGGCAAAAATGGCCATGCCGCCGTCGATCGTGCGGGAGAAGTTTTCCTCCTCGGAGCGGATGACGCCGGTGATATACTCCTGGCGCTCGGAGAGCTCGGGGTAAGCGCCGCGGTTTTCGTGAATAACGGTGTCGCAGACCTTATAAAGGAACGGCTCCTTCACGCCGAGCAGACGCCCGTGGCGGGCGGCGCGGCGGAGCAGACGGCGCAGCACGTAGCCGCGGCCTTCGTTGGAGGGGAGAACGCCGTCGCAGATCATGAACGTGGACGAACGGATGTGGTCGGTGATGATGCGGAGAGAGACGTCCTTCGCGTTCGTCTCGCCGTAGTGCGCGCCGGTGATCTCGCTCACCTTGTGGGTGATGTTCATGACGGTATCAACGTCGAAGAGGGAGTTCACGTCCTGGCAGACGACCGCAAGACGCTCAAGACCCATACCAGTATCGATATTCTTCTGGGCGAGCTCGGTGTAGTTGCCCTGGCCGTCGTTGTTGAACTGGGAGAACACGATGTTCCAGATCTCGATATACCGGTCACAGTCGCACCCAACGGTGCACCCGGGCTTGCCGCAGCCATACTTCTCGCCGCGGTCGTAGTAAATTTCGGAGCAGGGGCCGCACGGACCGCTGCCGTGCTCCCAGAAGTTATCTTCCTTGCCGAAGCGGAAAATGCGCTCCGGGGCGATGCCGATCTCGTCGTGCCAGATGTTCCAGGCCTCATCGTCATCGAGATAGACGCTCGGATACAGACGGTCGGGATCGATGCCGACCCAGTCGGGGGAGGTCAGGAATTCCCACGCCCAATGGATGGCTTCGCGCTTGAAGTAATCGCCGAAGGAGAAGTTGCCGAGCATTTCAAAATACGTGCCGTGACGCGCCGTTTTACCGATGTTCTCGATATCCGGCGTGCGGATGCACTTCTGGCAGGTCGTCACGCGGTGGCGCGGCGGCTCCTCTTCTCCGGTGAACCACGTTTTCATGGGGCTCATGCCGGCGTTGATGAGCAGAAGCGAGGGGTCGTTGCGGGGGATCAGCGAGAAGCTGGGCAGACGCAGATGACCTTTTGTCTCAAAGAAGGAGAGATACATCTCCCGCAGCTCATTGAGTCCGAAATTTTTCATACTAACCTCCAAAAACAAATACACCCCGCCCCTGAAATACAGGGGCGGGGAAAAACATTCCACGCGGTACCACCCTGATTGCGGTTCTTCGGAACCGTATCTCGTGCGCCCGATAACGGAGGCGGACCGCTGCGCTCTTCGCGCGAAGGCTCGAAAGTGGCTGCCGCGGCGCCGGACGAGGGGCTTTCAGCCTCCCCCTCTCTCTGTAGACCGTATCAGCGCGGCTTGCTTTGTCATAGCCCAAAAATCTTATACATTTTATCACGAAATATCCGCTTGTCAACCGGAATCTTCCCGCTTCCGGGGTTTTTTCCCGCATTTTGTCCATACTAAGAATAAAATGCCAAGCGAAGAGGAGAAAACCATGCCTTACACCGATTACGGATGCATTTCCGTGCTGATGAGCGCCTACAACGCCGCGGCAACGCTTGAAGCGGCGGTGCGCTCCGTGCTGCGCCAGACCTATGAAAATCTTGAACTGATCCTCTGCGACGACGGCTCGACAGACGGCACATGGGAGATCGTGCGGCGGCTCGCCGCGGAGGATACGCGGATTGTATGCTTTCAAAATGGGCAAAATCTCGGTCTCGGCGCGTCGCTCAACCGGTGTCTCGCCCGCGCGCGGGGCGAGCTGATCGCCCGGCAGGACGCGGACGATCTCTCCGACCCCGCGCGGCTTGAACGCACCACGGCGTTTCTCTTCTCGTCCGGCGCACCCTATGTTGGGTGCGGCGTGCGCGTGTTCGATGATTCCGGCGTATGGAGCCGCCGGATG
>CAVIVK010000159.1:0-3694 GCA_963645975.1 Bifidobacteriaceae bacterium
TGCCGCAGCTCTACGAGCGCGGGTATGTGCTCTACGATCTGAACGAGTGCTATGAGATGGCCGACGGCAGAATGCAGCGAAAGGAAATTCTGCTGCCCGCCGGGAAAATGCCGCTCATCCTCTCGGTGGACGATGTGGCGTACGCCTACGGCGACGGGTACGCGCGGCGGCTTTTCGTCGATGATGCCGGCGCGCTGCTCTACGAGGTGCCGAACCCCTCCGGCGGCGTGGATATCATCCCGGACGGCGACGTAATGGGTGTGGTGGATGCCTTTGTCGCCGAGCACCCGGACTTTTCGTGGAACGGACATAAGGGCACGATCGCGCTCACCGGGTTTCAGGGGGCGTTCGGCTACCCGAGCTACGACGATCCCGAGTGCCAGACGGAGATAAAAACCGTTGCCGATGCGCTGCGCGCCGAGGGCTGGAGCTTTGCCAGCCACAGCTATACGCACAACTCCGGCGTTTACGGCTTCTGGGGCGCGGGCTGCATCCCCGATAAGATTTACTACGACATCAACAAGTGGGTCGATCGCGTGTCGCCGTGGATCGGTGAAACGAACCTCTTTCTCGCCCCCTTTGGCTACCGCGCAGCGGGCGAGGCATTGCAGCATGTGCTCGATGCCGGGTTCAATATCTACTGCACCGTGGACGATCATGTGGTCAACGAGCTGTACGATAATTACGCGCTTCAGTCGCGCATTGAGATCGGCGGTTATTCGATGACCTATTACCGCGATATATTGAATGAGCTCTTTTTCGACGTGGACAGTGTTCTCGACCCCAGCCGTCCGCCGGTCGTATATGACGAATGAAAAACCGGTTCCCGATACGTTTTCGGGAACCGGTTTTTCTCATTTTTCCTTGCGCGTGATCGCGCCGAGGAGTTTGTGCAGCGGGGTCACGGCGCGGTAGTACCGGCGGTAGACCTCGCGGTAAATACGCTCATAGAGCTTATGTTCCTCCGCGTCCGGGGTGAACGTGTCGCGAATCTGCACCATGTGGGCAATGGCGTCCTCATAGGAATCAAATTTTCCGAGCGAGACGAACGAACAGATGGCCGCGCCGAGCGCGCAGGATTCGTGTGTCTGGATGCGGGAGACCGGCAGACCGAACATGTTCGCCGTGATCTGGCAGATCTCCTCGCTGCGGCTGCCGCCGCCGCCGAGATAAAGGTGGCGGATCTTTTGTCCGGAGCGGCGCTCCATGCCGTACATGCCGTCCATGAGAGCAAAGTTCAGCCCCTCGATGATGGCGCGGTACATGTGGTATTTCGTGTGGTGGTCGGTGAAGCCGATCATCGCGCCGCGCGTATTCGGCGTGGAGAGTCCCGGCGTCCAATGCGGCAGCACGAGCAGTCCGTCGCTCCCGGCGGGGATGTCGGCGAGGTGCTTATTCAAAATTTCCTCCGCCGAGCAGCCGAGCGCCTTGGCCGCCTCGACCTCTGCCTGTGCAAAGTTCTGCTTGAACCACGTGAGCATCCAATAGCCGCGCAGGATCTGAATTTCGGGGTTATACATGTCGTTCGGCACCGCCGGGTAGGCGGGCATGAACGGCGTCGGCTCGAAGTACTTCTTGCTCGTAAATTGCACCGTACAGCTTGTGCCGAACGAGAGCGCCGCCTGATCCTCGCGGATGACGGAAAGGCCGATCGTCTCGCAGCCCTTGTCCGAGCCGGTGGCGAGCATCGGCAGCCCCGCCGGAATGCCGGTCAGCCGCGACGCCTCCGGCGTCACGCCGCCGACCACCGAGCCGGAGGGCAGAATCTCGCAGAGCTTTTCCTGCGGGATATCGTATACGCAGCGGGTGAGACCGTTTTTGTCCCACTTGCGGTTTTTGTAGTCGTAGGGGATCTTCGCCATGAGGCTCGCGCTGCTGTCGGCAATGCGGCCCGTGAGGCGGTAGTTGAGATACGTGGAAAGGCAGACATATTTATCCGTTTCCTTCCAGAGCTCCGGCTCATTCTCGGCGATCCAATTGCAGGCCGAGGTGCGGTGGAGCATTTCGATGGTCTCCGTCATGCCGGCGAGCGCAAAGAGCGCCTTGCGGTCGGCAGGAAGCGGCTTCGGGTTTTCGGCGCGGCGCTGATCCATCCAGAGAATGCAGTCGCGCAGCGGCCGCCCGTCCTTGCCCATGCAGACGGTCGTATCACGAAACACCGTCACCGCAACGCTCGCGGCGCGCGCAAAATCCGCCGGGGACTGATCCTTCAGCCGCTGGGAGACGATGCACATATGCTCAAAATAGAAATCCGGCCGCTGCTCCGCCCAGTTTGGGTTGCGGGAATAGTAGGGCTGCTCATAAATATCCTGTGCCGAGCAGACGATGTGTCCGGCGGTATCAAAGAGCATCGCCCGCACGCTCTGCGTCCCAACGTCAAATATCAGCGCCAATGGGTCGTTCATAGCCTTATGCCTCATTTCCGTGCAGTTTTTTCTTGTTCGGGTGGAAGAGCCGCCAGAGCCAGCCGTGCTCCTTCTCCGGCGGGAGCGGTTCCACAGTCTTTTCCCCGAAATACTCATAGAGCGTATCGTGGCTTGCCGTACCGGGGACGATCCCGCCGCGGGAATACGTCCCGTCCGGCTGCATCGTCCAGCTCTTCTCCCGGTCAGCACGCAGCGCATCAAGGATGGCGAGCACACCTTCGCGCGTTTCCGGTGTAACGCATTCGATGAACGCCTCAACGCGGCGCCGGGTGTTGCGGTTGAGCAGATCGCCGGAGCCGATGAAAATGCGCTGCTCCGCGCCCTCGCCAAAGGCGAAGATGCGCGAATGCTCCAGATAGCGCCCCACAACGCTGTGCACCGTGATGTTCTCCGTGTACCCCGCGACGCCCGGCCGCAGACAGCAGATGCCGCGGATGAAAAGCTCTGTGCGCACGCCGGCCTGCGAGGCACGGATGAGCGCCGTCATGATGCCGATGTCGTTCATGGAATTGACCTTGATTGCGATGCGCCCGGCCTCGCCCTTGGCGATCTCCGCCTCAATGAGGGCAAGCACGCGGGAGCGGTAGCTCAGCGGCGCAACCCAGAGCGCTTCCGTCTCCGGCGGCGTCTGGCCGGTAGCAAGGGCTTCAAACGTCTGCGCGGCGTCGCGCCCGACGCGCTCGTCGGACGTGATGACCGAGAGATCGGTATATTGCTCGCTCGTTACCTCGTTATAGTTGCCGGTACCGACCTGCGTGAAGTACTGCACACTCTCGCCGCGCTTTCGCGTGATGAGGCAGAGCTTGCTGTGCACCTTCATCTCCGGCAGGCCATAGATAACCTGGCAGCCGGCGTCTTCGAGCACCTCGGAATAGTCGATGTTGTTCTGCTCATCAAATCGGGCGCGCAGCTCCAAAAGGCAGAGAACACTCTTTCCCCGGTCGGCCGCATACGCGAGCGCTGCGGCAACCTTGCTGCTGGCCGAGAGCCGGTAGAGCGTGATGCGGATGGACACGACATCCGGATCGTCCGCCGCCTCGTAGAGGTATTCCACAAACGCGCTCATGCTCTGGAACGGATAGGAAAGGAGCAGATCCTTCTTTTCCAGATACGGGAAGAACTCGCCCTTTTGCAGCTTTACCGTCTTTTGGCTGCGGCGCTCGGCGTACTTCATGCCGGGCGCTTTCTTCACGCCGGAGCCGAACGAGAGATCAAACGGCAGCTTCGTGGTAAATACGTTGCTCTCGGATACCTTCAGGTCTTTTATG
>CAVIVK010000160.1:0-4516 GCA_963645975.1 Bifidobacteriaceae bacterium
GACCCCATCACGATGAAGGACGTGTACGTCCCGACGGACGCGCACGAAAAGGCGATGCAGAGAGCGCTTTTGCAGTATACCGACCCCAAAAACGCCCGGCTCGTGCGCGAAGCGCTCGTATTTGCCGGACGCGAGGATCTGATCGGCTACGGCGGGAAGTGCCTTGTGCGCCCGGCAAAGAGCGAAAACCGAACCGCCCCCGGCGAAGGAAAGGAAAAGAACCATGGAAACAAAGAACATCCTCCTGTTCGTGTATCTGCTCGGAATGAACGCGGCGGCGTACATTCTCATGGCGGTGGACAAAACAAACGCGATACGAAAGGCGCGGCGCATTCCGGAAGCGGTGCTTCTTCTGATCGCGGCGCTCGGCGGCAGTCTGGGCGAGTGGCTCGGCATGGCCGGGCTGCATCACAAGACAAAGCATAAAAAGTTTTTGATCCTTGTGCCGGTGTTTCTCTTTGTCCACATTGCGCTCGGCGTGTGGCTGCTCTTCTTCCGGGGATGAGAAATATGTCGAATCTTGTCGAAATTACAGATTTTTCGTCCCCGGCGCTGGACGTTTACGCCCGGATGACGGAAAACCAGCTCATCAACCGGGCAGACCCCGAAAACGCCATGTTCATCGCCGAGAGCCCGCTTGTCATCGGCCGGGCGCTCGACGCCGGATATGAGCCGGTGTCGGTGCTCATGGAGGCGCGGCACATAAACGGCGCGGGCGCGGAAATCCTCGCGCGCCTCGGAGAAAATGTGCCGGTATTTACTGCGCCGGACAGCGTGCTTGTGCATCTCACAGGGTTTCACCTAACGCGCGGCATGCTCTGCTGCATGCGCCGCCGGGCGCTGCCGGACGTGGAAGCGCTCTGCCGGGACGCGCAGCGCGTGGCGGTCTTAGAGAACGTGATGAACCCGACGAACATCGGCGCAATCTTCCGCAGCGCGGCGGCGCTCGGTATGGACGCCGTGCTGCTCACCGAGGCGGGGAGCGACCCGCTGTACCGCCGCGCTGCACGCGTGAGTATGGGCACCGTTTTCCAGGTGCCGTGGACGTATCTCCCGGCGGGAGAGAGCTGGCAGGAAACGCTGCACGCTCTCGGCTTTCAAACCGCCGCGCTCGCGCTGCGAAACGATAGCCTCAGCATCGCCGATCCGCGTCTTGCAAAGATCGAAAAGCTTGCGCTCTGTCTCGGCACGGAGGGCGATGGGCTCGCGAGCGATACCATTGCGGGCTGCGACTATACCGTGCGCATCCCGATGTCCCACGGCGTGGACAGCCTGAACGTGGCGGCGGCGAGCGCCGTTGCCTTTTACCAGCTCGGCACGCTTTGCCGGGAAAAGGAAAGAACTTTATGAAAAAAACCGCAAAGAGGCTCGCCGCGGCATTGCTCGCGCTCGCATTCACGCTGCCCGGCTCCGCCGCGGCGGCGGACAGCGCGCCGGCGGTGCGCATCTCCGAGATGATGTATAAAAACCACGCGACGATCCAGGACGCCGACGGCGAGTTTTCCGACTGGTTTGAGCTGGAAAATACGTCGAACCGCACCGTCCGGCTCGATGGCTGGAGCGTTTCGGACGGAAAGACCGTGTGGGATTTCCCTGCGGACGCGACGATTGCGCGCGGCGGGCTTTGCGTTATTTTTGCCTCACGCAAGGATAAAACCGCCGTGGGCGGCGAACTGCATACCTCGTTCGCGCTCGGCGAGGACGAGACGCTGTATCTCATTGCGCCGGACGGCACGATCGCCGACCGGGTCGCGTGCGATCCGGAGCTTCCTGCCGACCATGTGCTGCGCCGGGAGGACGGCGGGGATTTCGTCGAAAGCGTCTGGGCAACGCCGGGCTATCCGAACGACACCGCCGGGTATATGGCATTTTGCGAAAGCCGCGCTGCCGAAAGCCCGCTTCTGATCTATGAGGCAGCGGTCTATAACGACACGCTGCGCGTCGGGGGCGAATACTATGACTGGGTCGAGATAAAAAACGTGTCGGAGGAGAGCGTGAATCTCTCCGACTACTGCCTTTCCGACGACCGGCGAAGGCTGGATCAATGGACGCTTCCCAACCGGACGCTGGAAAAAGGGCAGTCGATCCTCATCTATTGCACCGGCGAGGAGCAGCCGTCTGACAAAACGGGGCTCCGGGCGCCTTTTGCGCTCAACGCATCGAGCGAAACGCTCTATCTTACGAAGCGCGGCGAAAATACGGCGGCGGACTATGTATGGCTGCACGATATTCCCTACGGGCGCAGCATGGGCCGCGTGGACGGCAAAAACGGTTTTTTCTATCTCTGGAGCCAGACGCCGAACGGGGCAAACACCGCTCCGGCTTACCGCTATATCTCGGAAGCCCCCGCGGCGAACCGGGAAGCGGGCATATACGAAGCGGGGGAAACGGTGCGCGTGAAGCTTGCGGCAGAGGGCGATATCTACTATACGACCGACGGCTCTGCCCCCACGGAACAGAGCACGCCGTACACCGGCGCGATTACCGTGGACGAAACGACGGTTCTTCGCGCCATCGCCGTGGAGAAAGACGGCGCACCATCCCGGGCGCTCACGCTCGGCTATTTTATCGGCGAGGAGCACACGCTTCCGGTGCTGAGCCTTGTGACCGATGAACCCCGGAACTTTCGGAATACCTACTACCAGCAGACAAAGCACCGGGAGCATTCGGCCAATCTCTCCTTGTATGCACCCGAGGGCAGTTTTTCCGTTGACTGCGGCGTAGAGCTCAAGGGGCAAACCAGCCTTTCGCTGCCGAAGAAAAGTCTCGGCGTTTCCTTCCGCGGCTGCTACGGCACGGAGATCCTTTCCTATGATGTTTTCGGCGAAGGGCCGACGGATTTTTCCGAGCTTACCATCCGCGCCGGGCAGGACTACACGGCCACAGTATTCCGCAATGAGCTGATGCAGGAGCTGTGCGAAGAACTCGGCACCACGCCGACGCAGCGCAGCCGCTACTGCGTGCTGTACATCAACGGCGAATACTGGGGCATTTACTGCCTGAAGGATGATCTCACGCGCCAGTTTTACGCCAATCGCACCGGAACGCAAAAGGACGATGTAACGATGCTGCCGTCCCCGGTTGAGCAGGGCTCCGCGGTGTATACCGAGGTGCTCGGCCTGTGGAAGGACGCCTCGCTCACGACGGAGGAAGCCTACGAGCGCTTCTGCGCAGCGATGGACATGGACGGCTTTATCGACTGGATATTGCTGGAAGGCTATTGCGCCAACGTGGATCTCAAGAGCAATGTGCGGTATTTCCGCACCGGCGATGAGCCGTGGCAGGTTGCCTTCTATGATCTTGACTGGGCATTTACAAAAAGAGAAAACTGCTTTGTCAACATTTTCGGCGCGCAGCAGACGGCGCAGATATCCACGCCGATCCGCTGGCTTCTCGGCATCGATGATTTCCGAAACCGCCTTCTCACGCGGTATGCCGGGCTTGTTGAGACGACGCTCTCGGATGAGCACGTCGCAGAGAAGATCGATGAGCTCCGCGCGCTTTTGGAGAGCGAAATGCCGCGTGAGCGCGGCCGTTGGGGCAGCACCGAGAAAGAGTGGAGCAAGCAGGTGGAGGCGCTTCGCGCCAACATCGCCGACGGGTACGCCGCCTACAGCGTGAAAAATCTCTGCCTTGCGCTCGGATTGAGCGACGAAGAGCGCGTGACGTACTTCGGCTTCTGAATCCTCTGGAGGACACTATGGATCGAATTTTGATTTCCGGCGTGAGCAGCGGCTGCGGCAAGACCACGGTCGTGTGCGCCGTATTGCAGGCGCTGGTGAACCGCGGTTTGAAAACCGGCGCATTCAAGTGCGGGCCGGACTACATTGACCCGATGTTCCACAGCCGCATCATCGGCGCGAAGAGCGCCAATCTCGATCTGCATTTCTTCTCGGAAAACACGCTCCGGTATCTGCTCGCGAAAAACGGCGCGGGGTGCGATGTGAGCGTCATCGAGGGCGCGATGGGGTATTATGACGGCGCGGGGCTCACCTCGTGGAAAACGAGCGCCTATGAGATCGCGCGCCTTACGGAAACGCCGGTCGTGCTCGTGGTAAACGCGCGCGGCGCGGCGCTCTCGGTGCTCGCGGTCATCGAAGGGTTCTTGCGCTTCCAGCCGGAGAGCGGCATCCGCGGCGTTATTCTCAATCAATGCACCGCCATGACGTATGCTTCCCTCTCTGCTGCTATTGAGGAGCGCTTTGGCATCCGCTGCCTTGGCTTCCTGCCGAAGCTGGACGAGTGCGCCATCGAAAGCCGCCATTTGGGTCTTGTGACGGCGGCGGAGATCGAGGGGCTGCGCGAAAAGATGCAGACGCTTGCCGCGCAGGCGGAAAAAACGCTCGATATCGATTCGCTTCTCGCGCTTGGCCGCGAAGCGCCGCCGCTGCGCTATGCGCCCATAGTCTTGCCGCGAAAGGAAAAAATCCGGCTCGCCGTTGCGCGGGACAAGGCGTTCTGCTTTTATTACGAAGACAGTCTGGACGCCGTGCGGGAGATGGGCGGCGAGATCGTG
>CAVIVK010000161.1:0-3683 GCA_963645975.1 Bifidobacteriaceae bacterium
GCACCTGTATCATGGTTCCAAGCGCAATGGCGATTATGCCGAGGAGAAACCGGCTCCAGAATAAATCGCTTTTCCGTACCGGCATGGCGAGCGCATACCGTTCCCACCGGCAGCGCTCGTCATAGCCGAGCGCGTAGACCGGCATCATAGCAAGCAGCATCATGCCGACGCTCGCAAAGAGGCCGATGCCCGGAATAAAGAGCGGCAAAAGCAGATATACGCCGGTCAGCACGAGCTGCACCCGGCATTGCGCCCACAGCTCAAACAGGTCTTTGAGCAGCAGTCCGCGAATTTTCATGCGGCACGCTCCTTTCTCGTCATGTCCAGAATGATCTCTTCGAGCGTCTGGCCGGGGTGTGCGGCGAGAAGCGCTTCCTTTTCCTCCTGGAGGATCAGCCGCCCCTTGTGCAGAAACGCCACACGGTCGCAGAGCTTTTCGATATCACTCACGATGTGCGAGGAGAGCAGGATGGCGTGCTCTCCGTCGGCGACGAAGCGCGAGAGCTCTCCGATCAGCTCGTCGCGGGCGAGCGGGTCCAGCCCGCCTGTCGCCTCGTCGAGCAGCAGGAGTTTTGCTTTATGCGAGAGCGCCACGGCGAGCGCGAGTTTCATTTTTATCCCGCGGGAATATTCCTTAAATGGTTTCGTTTCCGGCAGATCAAAGCGGCGGACATGCTCATAAAATGTGCCGCTGTCCCAATTTTTATAGATATACCGCTCAACCTTGTCCACCTGCCGGGCGTTCAGCCCGTCCGGGAAGCAGCTCTCGTCAAACACGACGCCGATGTCCTCCCGAAGAGCGACGGCGTTCTCGTCTGCATTCTGTCCAAGAATGTGGATTTGTCCATTGTCCCGCGGGAGCTGACCGAGGATGAGCGAGATCGTCGTGGATTTTCCCGCGCCATTTTCGCCGATAAGACCGAGTGCCGAGCCCATCGGTACGGACAGAGAGAGGCTTTGCAGCGAAAAGTCGCCGAAGGATTTGGATAGATTTTCAATTTCCAATGCGTTCATGGGTTTTCCTTTCAGTACTTCCGGTTGTAGTACCAGAAGCAGCCGGTGTAGACGAGCGACTGCACGCATGTGAGCGCGCAGAGCACCTGTCCAACCAGCGTTTGTTTAAAGATCAGTATCGCGGCAAGAGCCGCAGCGAGCTGCACATAGATGCAGATGTAAAGCGCCAGAGCGCGCGCTTTGTTCGCCACATACGCCGTGCGTTCATCTTTCAAAGAAGCATCATAGTCCGCCGCTTTGTCCGGATCGCGGGTGAGCCGGTACACGCGCAGCAGCCGCACCGCGCCGACCACGGCAATGGCGCCGCCGAACGAGGAAAGCCAGTTTGTTTTCTCCGATACGTCCGTCAGCAGTCCGATGAGAAACAGTACAACGCCAAGTATAAGATATAAAATGCCAAGCTTCTTCTGCTCCCTGAGCTTCATGCTTCATCCTCCTCAAACAGAAAAATATCCTCAATGTGTACGCCAAACGTCTGCGCGATTTTGTGCGCCAGCAATATCGAGGGGTTATACTTTCCGCTCTCCAGCGAAATGATCGTCTGGCGCGAAACGCCGAGCAGCGCCGCAAGCTGCTGCTGCGTCATGCCCTGCGCTTTGCGCCGTTCTTCAATGCGGTTTTTCATCGGGTCACCTCAATGTGAAAAGTAAAGCTTGCTTTACATCGAGAAGTATAGCACAGCAAAACAAAATGTCAAGTATATTTTACATTTTTGCGATTCATAAATGGCTTGGTGCGATTGCGCAAAATCGCTGCGACAGTATAAATAGCCGCAGCGGTTATTGAATCCTCGATTCCGGTATGATATAGTATCCATCCATAGAGGTAAATGAGAACATGAGAATCGAAACGGAGCGGCTTTTTTTGCGCGAGATGATCGAGGGGGACTTCGACGCGCTCTATACCGTCCTCGGCGACTCGGACATCATGGAGCATTATCCGTATACGTTCGACGACGCGCGGGTGAGAAAATGGATCATCAAAAATCAGGAGCGCTACCGGGTCTTTGGGTTTGGCTTGTGGGCGGTGTGCCTGAAAGAGAGCGGCGCGATGATCGGGGACTGCGGGCTGACCATGCAGAATATTAACGGCGCCATATTGCCGGAGATCGGCTATCATATCGCCAAGATGTACCAGCGCCGCGGCTATGCGAAGGAGGCCTCGCGCGCTGTGCTGGACTGGACGTTTCGTAATACGCCGTTCGGGACGGTGTATTCCTATATGAAAAAGGAGAACGCTGCTTCGTCGGCCACGGCGAGGGCAAACGATATGCACTTTCTGACAGAGTTTACCGATGCCGAGGGCGAAACAACTGCCGTCTACGCCATCACGCGCGAGGAGTGGCGCAGCGCCGGGCGGTAACTGTGTCAGAGAAAATGGCCCCATCTGACGAGGGGGCTGTCGAGCGGAGCGAGACTGGGGGAGAGACAGATTGGCTTTTTCTGCGTTTGGCGAGGTTTCTCTCCCTTCGTCAAATGCCTACGCATTTGCCGCCTCCCTCGTCAGAGGGAGGCGTTGGACGCGGAGATGTGGAGGCAAACACGGTAAAAAACCAAGCAGCCCGGACATCCGTGTGTCCGGGCTGCTGTACATATGTAGTTTATCTAAGTCCTAAAATGAATACGACCAGAGCTATGACCGGCAGCGCTGTCCATGTGATATACCGGCTGGTGATCTCCCAGTCAGACGGTTCGGCTTTGTCGGCGTCGCGGACGAGGAACGAGGCGTTCCAGCGGAACAGCTCGTCGGCAAACAGGATGGAAATAACCGCGAAAGCACAGATCAGCACGCCGCCGAACCAGCCGATCCATGCGCCCTTGTGCGTCAGCGCGGGACCGTCCATCAGGTCAAGAATCGTCGAGACGGAGGGTTCCATCGGATCGATCGGATTTCCGTGCTCATCTACGACGGTGCCGTCGCTCATCGTCGCGGTAATGCGGATCGTTTCAAAGCTTCCGTCCTCGTTGTACAGAAAGCGCCAGTCACCGCTTTTTTCCACACCGCCGCGGAATACAATTTTGTCCCCGCAGCGCAGCTCAATGCCGGTCATCGAGGTGAGCGAACCGGTGTCCTTCGGAATGGCGGTGGGGTCCTCTTTTGCTGTGTACGGGCCGTAGACGGTGTCTCCGTACTGAAAGACCACGGTTTTGTCCGCGTACACGGTGAAGAGCATGGTCGTCCCGCGGATTTTCCCGGAATATACTGTGGCGCCGTTTTCCTCCGACGGCACAAGAATGGCATCCTCATAGAGAAAGCCCACGCGTGCCGTGACGATGGGATAGAGAATCGTAAAGACCAATATCATAGCGGCCAGAAGGAGCAGAATAATCTTCGGATAACGTCCAAGCTGCTTTACCCGTTGCAAGGATGACACCTCCGTTTTTTGAAATATAGATGGAATTTGCTGAAAAAGCCGCCATGCATAGCAAAGCGGCTTTTTCTGGTGCCGACGGCGGGGATCGAACCCGCACGACTTTCGTCTCGGGATTTTAAGTCCCGTGCGTCTGCCAGTTCCGCCACGTCGGCATGACGGTTCAATTTATAAATTACCATTCCGCGCCCGCGCTGTCAAGACAAAGCATACGGAGCGTTTTCCGGACATAGTCTTGTGCCGAGGTGATCGTATGGCGGGAGAGACCGAGCGGAAAAAAGCGCAAAATATCATACTG
>CAVIVK010000162.1:0-19759 GCA_963645975.1 Bifidobacteriaceae bacterium
CGGACCCACTGCTTAAAAGGCAGTTGCTCTGCCTGCTGAGCTACTGAGTCAGATTGGCGGGCCGGCAATGCCAGCCCGCGTTGGCTGGGATGGCGCGGCTCGAACGCGCGAATACAGGAGTCAAAGTCCTGTGCCTTACCACTTGGCGACATCCCAAAGTGGAAAAGACGCGGAGGACCGGGAGTTATTCCCGATCCCCCGATCAATGGGGTGGGATAAGGGGCTCGAACCCTCGACACCCGGAACCACAATCCGGTGCTCTGCCAACTGAGCTAATCCCACCATATACATTTTTGAGTCTTTCTTTTGACGCTGGCGCGCCAGGAGGGACTCGAACCCCCGGCCTACTGCTTAGAAGGCAGTTGCTCTATCCAGCTGAGCTACTGGCGCACATTCAAGACCCTCGGAAAATGGAGCGGGTGAAGGGAATCGGACCCTCGTACCCAGCTTGGAAGGCTGGTATTCTACCATTGAATTACACCCGCAAGCTATGAGAGCATACCATTATCCGCGCCGGATGTCAAGAGTTCTTGCAAGAAAAACTTTGAAAATCCGGCGCAGACGGTAAAATTTTCGTTTCGATCAGCCGTGATAGAGCTTGTGCGTCTCGTATTTCGGCTCGCAGGTGAGGTTGATCTTGAGCTTGGAGAGCGTGTTCTCGTCGGCGCGGGCGAGAATGACGGTCGCGTGCGCCTCGCTCCCGGCGAGATCGTTGAGCGCCTCCATCGCCTGCGAAGCGACGGGATCGCTGACGGCGCACACCGCAAGCGCGATGAGCGCTTCGTTCACGTGCAGGCGCGGGTTTTTGTTGCCGAGATGCTCCACCTTGAGATGCTGCAGCGGCCGGATGATCTCCGGGGAGAGGAGCAGCACATCGTCCGGGATGCCGGCGAGTGCCTTGAGAGCGTTCAGAATGCACGCCGAGCACGCGCCGAGCAGCGAGCTCGTCCTGCCGGTGACGATGCGTCCGTCGGGCAGCTCTATCGCCATGGCGGGCTTGTCGCCGTTGAGCTCCGCCTTTTCGAGCGCCGGGACGACCGGCGGGCGATCCTTGCACGTGACGCCGAGACGGTTCATCAAAAGCTCGAGCTTCATGAGGGCGTTCTGGCTGGCCATGCCCTTGCGCACCTCGCACGCCGTATGGTACCAGCGGCGGATGATCTCCTGCTTGGAGGCCTCGCAGCACGCTTCGTCGTCGCAGAGGCAGTACCCGGCCATGTTCACGCCCATGTCCGTGGGGCTCTTGTACGGGCTCTCGCCGAGAATGCGCGTCAGTATGGCGCTGAGCACGGGGAAGATCTCCACATCGCGGTTGTAGTTGACCGCCTTTTCGCCGTAGGCTTCGAGATGGAAGGGGTCGATCATGTTCACATCGTCCAGATCGGCGGTCGCCGCCTCGTAGGCGAGATTGACCGGATGGTTGAGCGGGAGATTCCAGATCGGGAACGTCTCAAACTTCGCATACCCGGCGCGCTCGCCGCGCTGGTGGTGATGGTAGAGCTGGGAAAGGCACGTTGCCATTTTGCCGCTGCCGGGGCCGGGCGCGGTGACGACGACGAGCGGGCGGGTCGTCTCGATAAAATCGCTCTTGCCGAAGCCGTCGGGCGAGACGATCAGCGGGAGGTTCGCAGGGTAGTCGGGGATGAGATAGTGGCGGTAGACCGGCACGTTGAGCGCTTCGAGCCGTTTCTGGAACTGGGACACCGCGCCCTGCTCGCGGCAGTGCGTGATGCACACGCCCCCAACGTACAGCCCGCAGGCGCGGAACGCGTCGATGAGACGCAGCGCTTCCATATCATAGGTGATGCCGAGATCGCCGCGGCGCTTGTTGCGCTCTATATCGTCCGCGGAGATGGCCACGATGATCTCGCTCTCCGCCTTCATCTCCATGAGCATGCGGATCTTGCTGTCCGGCTGGAAGCCCGGCAGAACGCGCGAGGCGTGGAAATCGTCAAAAAGCTTGCCGCCAAACTCAAGATAGAGCTTGCCGCCGAATTTGTTGATGCGCTGGCGGATGCGCTCCGACTGGAGCCGGACGTACTGGTCGTTGTCAAAGCCGATCTTTCTCATTTTCTATTTCTCCCCTGTCTATTACTCGCCGTAATGCACGTCGCCGTTGAGATGCGAGAGTGCCGTAAGGTATTTTACCATGCAATGGATGGTGCTGCTGCGGATGACATAGTGCGTGTCCCCGGCGCTGATGTAAAGGTCCTGCGGCCCCATGAGCGACACGCCGGTGATATCGCAAACCGGGATCTCCGCCTTCGGCAGCTCGAGCGTATCGCGGAAAAGGCGCATATCGCCGCGGCCGAGAAGCTTCGTGCCGCTGCCGGATACGACCGTGTCAACGCGCACGTCGGTATCGGTGAAAATGGGCTTATCCTCTGCCTCATTGCACAGCCGGACGATCTCGCCCTTCTGCCAGCGCGTCCAGTCGCGGAGGTTATCGAAGGGAATGTCCTCGCCGGTGAGAAAGCCGGTCGGCAGATAGCGGAACGAAAAGCCGCACTTCCAGCAGCGGACGGTATCGTCCCGGCTCTGAAGCGTGTGCATCCGCCCGCACTTCGGGCAGAGGAAGAGCAGCCGCTCCATGTGCTCGGCGAGCGCCTTGCCCTCGAAGCGCACGGGGGTTTTCCGCTGACGCGCGTAGGCGTCCTCGTAAAGGTCGGAAACGATGTGCTCGTTGATCTCCTGCGGGCTCATCGCGCGAAGCTCTTCGGGAGAGTATACGCGTACTGCCGCGCCGCGCATTTTGCCGCGGCGGATGGAGTTGCCCGCCCAGCGGGGGCTGGCAAAGTACCCGCCCGTGAGCTTATAGGTGACGAGCGACGCGCCGCTCGAGCGCGCGAGCTTGCCGATCGAGGGGAGAAATTCCGCCGTCACGCCGTCCCACGTGCGGTTGCCCTCCGGGAAGACGCACACGTTCATCCCGCGGCGGAGATAGCGCATCATCGTGAGAACGGTGCTTGCGGCGTTTCCGCTTTTCTGACGGGGGATAGGGGCTTGCAGCCACGCCACAAGCTTTCCGCCGAACCCTGCGCGGAGCAGGTGCTCGCTCGTGACAAAGTATGTCTGCTCCGGGAAGCTGCACGCGACGAGGATGGGATCCCAGTTCGTGACATGGTTGCTCACAAGCAGGTACGGTCCTTTGACGCGCGTTTTTTCACTCGTGAAGCCGAATTTGATCCAGCAGATGAGTTTGGCGAGCGGGCGCAGCGCCTTCCAGACGAATACGTGGCGGCGGCGTCCCTTCACGGTGCCGTGCTCCTCCATATGCAGACCTCCTTTGCAGCAGTCCATAATATTCTATTTTACAGTATACATCATTTCCCTTCGCAGTTCAAACCCGAAGAGAGCGAAATTCCTCTTTTTTTTCGGTGGGAAATGTGATATAGTTTAAAATAGTATAACTATCTCCGTCCTTGCAGCGGAGAAGGAAAGGCGAAACCATGGGTATTATTGATAAACTGCTCGGCACCCGCAGCGAGCGGGAAGTGAAAAAGCTTCTTCCGATCGTCGACAAGATCGAGGCGCTGAGCGATGAATATGCCGCGCTGAGCGACGAGGCTCTGCGTGCCAAGACCGAGGAATTCAAAGCGCGCTACCAGAGCGGCGAAACGCTCGACGACCTGCTGCCGGAGGCATTTGCCGCCGTGCGCGAGGCGAGCTGGCGCGTTTTGGGCATGAAGCCCTTCCGCGTGCAGCTCATCGGCGGCATCGTGCTGCATCAGGGGCGCATCGCGGAAATGAAAACCGGCGAGGGCAAAACGCTCGTTGCCGTGCTTCCGGCGTACCTGAACGCCATCACCGGCGAGGGCGTGCATATCGTCACCGTGAACGACTATCTTGCCCGGCGCGACAGCGAATGGATGGGCAAGGTGCACCGCTTCATGGGGCTGAAAGTCGGCCTCATCGTCCACGGCCTCACCGGCGCGGAGCGCCGCGCCGCCTATGCCGCGGACATCACCTACGGCACAAACAACGAGATGGGCTTTGACTATCTGCGCGACAACATGGCGCTCTACAAGGAGGACATGGTGCAGCGCGGCCACGCCTTTGCCATCGTGGACGAGGTGGACTCCATCCTCATCGACGAGGCGCGCACCCCGCTCATCATCTCCGGCCAGGGCGATGAGTCTACCGACCTCTACCGCCGCGCGGACGACTTTGTCTCGCGGCTCAAGAAGCTCGTCGTCGCGTCCGTGGACGAGAAGGAAGAGGAGTCCGACGATATCGACGCCGACTATATCGTCGACGAGAAGGCGCGTACCGCCACACTCACCGCCCGCGGCATTGCCAAGGCGGAGGCGGCATTCAACCTCGAAAATCTCGCCGACATGGAAAACTCCACGCTCTCGCATCACATCAACCAGGCGCTCAAGGCGCACGGCGTCATGCGGCGCGACATTGACTATGTTGTCAAGGACGGCGAGATCATCATCGTCGACGAGTTTACCGGCCGCCTTATGCTCGGCCGCCGGTACTCCGAAGGCCTGCATCAGGCCATCGAGGCCAAAGAGCATGTGGACGTGCAGAAGGAGAATAAGACTCTCGCCACGATCACGTTCCAGAACTACTTCCGCCTGTACGGCAAGCTCTCCGGCATGACCGGCACCGCGCTCACCGAGCAGGAGGAGTTCCAGTCGATTTACGCACTCGACATCGTCGAGATCCCGACGAACAAGCCCGTCATCCGCATCGACCGGAATGACGTGGTCTATAAAAACCAGGCGGGCAAAGACCGTGCCATCATCGAGCAGATCAAGGCGTGCTACGCCAAGGGGCAGCCTGTGCTCGTCGGCACGATCTCCATTGAAAAGAGCGAGTACATCTCGTCCCTGCTTCGCAAACAGGGCGTGCCGCACAACGTGCTCAACGCCAAGCACCACGAAAAGGAAGCGGAGATCGTTGCGCAGGCGGGCAAGCTCGGCGCTGTGACGATCGCCACGAACATGGCCGGCCGCGGCACCGATATCATGCTCGGCGGCAACCCGGAATATCTGGCGAAATCCGATCTGCGCCGCGCCGGGTACGACGAGGATACAATCAGCGAGGCGACCGGCTACGCCGAGACCGAGGACGAGACGATCCTCGAAGCGCGCGCCCTCTTCCGGGAGAAGATGGCTGAGCACAAGGCCGTGACGAGCGCGGAGGCCGAGAAGGTGCGCGCCGCGGGTGGCTTGTACATCCTCGGCACCGAGCGGCACGAATCGCGCCGTATCGATAACCAGCTGCGCGGCCGAAGCGGCCGTCAGGGCGACCCCGGCGAAAGCCGCTTCTTCCTGGCGCTGACGGACGATGTCATGCGTCTTTACGGCTCTGAGCGGCTCATCAATGTATTTGAGAGCCTTGGCGTCGACGAGGACACGCCCATCGAGCACAAAATGCTCACCGGCGCTCTCGAGCAGGCGCAGAAGACGGTCGAGAGCCGCAACTTCCAGGCGCGAAAGAGCACGCTCGAATTTGACGACGTCATGAACGTGCAGCGCAATCTCATCTACGAGCAGCGCCGCAAGGTACTCGACGGCGAGGACATCCGCGAGAACATCCAGGGCATGGTGCGCGACACGATCGCCGAGGCGGCCGGCAACGTCCCGCCGGAGAACCAGGACGATCTGAACGAACGCATCGCGCCGCTCACCCGTCTCTTTGTACGACCGGGCGAGGTCGTCTATCACGATGGCATGACCGTGGAAGAGCTCAACGAAACGCTCGCCGCCATCGCCGCGGATGTGTACGCCAAGCGCGAGGAAGCCTTCGGCCCCATGCCGGACGGCACGCCGCTCATGCGCGAGCTCGAGCGCGTTGTTATGCTGCGCGTTGTGGATGAATACTGGATGGATCACATTGACGCCATGGACAACCTCCGCCGCGGCATCGGTTTGCGCGGCTATGGCAACATCAAGCCCATCGATGCCTACAAAAAGGAAGGCTTTGACATGTTCGAGGCGATGATCGCGGGCATCCGTGCCGAGGTCGTGCGCCGTATCTACACCGTCCGCGTCCGCAAGGAGGAGCGCGTTGAGCGCAAGAGCGTGACGAAAAACGCCGTGGCGAACGCCGGGGGCGACGCCTCCGTGCGCAAGCAGCCGGTCAAAAAGGTCAAAAAGCCCGGCCGGAACGATCCCTGCCCGTGCGGCAAGCTCCGCCCGAACGGCCTGCCGATGAAGTATAAGGACTGCTGCGGCAGAAACCAGTAAGGTATATATTTAATAATGTGTGGGGGAAACCCCTCCGTCAAAAACTTCGTTTTTGCCACCTCCCCTGGCGAGGGGAGGCAAGTAAGATGCTGAAAAACTGACTTGGCTCCCCTAATAGGGGAGCTGGCAGCTGTGAGGCTGACTGAGGGGTTCCCCGCCGCACTCCCGAAAAGGAATCAGCTATGGCATTTACACTCTGCGAAAAAGACAACATCCAATGGGTCACGTCCGACGTGATCGGCGCGAAGCATCTCTTCTCGCGGCGGCTCGGAGACGTCGGGGATTTCCCGTTCAGCTCAAAGCCCGATCCCGAGTGGGAGAGCGAGGAGCGGCAGGAACGTGTGCGTGCGCTCTGGCAGCGCTTCCGCGCCGCAGCGGAGTTTCCCGCCGAGGGCTTTTGCTTCACGCGGCAGGTACACGGCACGGTGCTCCGGTATGTGACGGAGGCCGAGCGCGCTCTCCCGCCGCTGCCGCACAAGCCCGAGGACTGCGACGGCCTCATCACCGACCGGAAGGACGTGCCGCTCTGCGTGTGGACGGCCGACTGCGTGCCGGTGCTGTTCCATGACCCGAAAGCGGGAATTGTCGCCGCCGCGCACAGCGGCTGGAAGGGAACAGTCGCCGATATGATGGGCTCCGCCGTGCATGCCATGGAGGACATGGGCGCAAGAGCGGAAAACATCCGCGCGGCCATCGGCCCGGCCATCTCCCGCTGCTGCTTTGAAACCGGCCCGGAAGTGCCGGAGGCGGTGTGCGCCCTGCTCGGGAGCGACGCCGAGGGGCTTTGCCCGCCGGAAGAGGGCGTCGAGGGAAAGTTCCTCGTCGATCTCAAGGAAACGAACCGCCGGCGGCTTTTACAGCTCGGTCTCGCGCCGGAGCACATTGACGTGTCGCCGGACTGCACGATGTGCATGCAGGATGTGTACTGGTCGCACCGCGCCACGAAGGGCCGCCGCGGCACGATGGCGTCTGTGATCATGCTTTGAGGTATCGCCTATGAAATATAAAAAAATCTTTGCCCTGCTGCTTGCAGCGGCGATGGTATTTTCTCTTGCCGCGTGCGGCGAGACCGCCGCAGAGCCGGAAGCCACCCCTGACCCCGCCGCCGACGGCGCGGCGACCGTATCCGGCCAGACGCTCACGTTTGGCGACGCTGCGGACGACGTATTCTCCCTCTCGCTCGATTATGAGGAGAGCCTTAACCCCGTCAAGACGCAGAGCACGCTCAACCAGCTTGTGGACTGCCTGGTGTACGACCGGCTCTTCGAGGTCGACGAGAATTTCAACGTAACATCGCGCATCCTCTCGGACTGGTACTATTCCAAAAACGAGGGCAGCGCGGGCGTGTGGGTGCTCAAGGTGAAGGAAGGCATCCCGATGCACGACGGCTCCACGCTCACCGCGCAGGACGTGGCATACTCCGTGTCCTGCATCTTCACGAGCGAGAGACATAAGCATTTGCAGCAGCAGATCGGGCGCGTGTATTCCAGCGCCTATAACGGCGAGGTGTATCTCGCCGTGGAGGGCGCGGACAACGCGCAGCTCCCGCAGCGCATGAGCATTCCGGTCATCAAATCCGGCTCCGTCAACGAGGATGTTCCCGTCGGATCGGGGCCGTATATGTACAACGACGACCATACGGCGCTTGTGAAGTTCGATTCCTATGAGGGGAGCGAAAATCTCCCCGTGGACGAGGTGCAGCTGCGCGCCTACCGCGGCATGGAGGAGCTGATCACCGAGTTTGAAAGCGGTCTCGTCGATCTCGTCGTGAACGACCCGACCGGCATTTACAACATGGGCTACGGCGGCAAGAACGAAAAGCGCGTGATCACCACCTCCAACCTCCACTTCATCGGCTTCAACAGCGAGAGCACCTTCTTCCGCTATGACGCCTACCGCTACGCCATGAACTGGATCGTTGACCGCGACCGGATCGTGTCGGACACGCTTGACGGCAACGCCGTGGCGACGGCGCTTCCGATCCATCCGAACAGCTCGCTGTACGATACCGAGCTCGCCTCGCAGTTTTCCTATAGTCCCTCGCGCTGCCTCACCGAGCTTGAGCGCGGCGGCTGCCGCGATCTGGACGCCGACGGGATGCTCGAATTTGCTCTCTCCGGCATGAAGGTGGACATTGAACTCAACTTTGTCGTCTGTGCCGACAACGCTGCCAAGGTGCAGGAGGCACGAAAGATCGCCGACGATATGGAGGCGATCGGCCTGGGCGTCAATCTGCGTGAGCTCACGTGGAAGGACTATCTCGCGGCGCTTCGCACCGGCTATGTCGATTCGAGCAAGGATGAACCGGAGATCCCCGTCGATATGTATCTCGCCGAGGTTGCCCTGACCGGCGACTGGAACATCCTCACGCTGATCTCCGGCGACTGGGAGGAGGACAACACCCTCAACTACGGCGGCTGGGACGATCAGGAGCTTACGCTGCTCACCGAAAACTATCTCGGCGCGAAAGATGATGACCGCGCGCAGGCCGTGAGCGATTGGCTGCAATATCTCACGACGACCACCATTATCCTGCCGGTGTGCTTTGAAACGCGCGACGTTATCTCCCATCTCGGCGTGATCTCCGGCATGTCGCCGAACCAGTACGACGTATTCAATAATATTACCGCCTGGTCGATCAACGTCGGCTGAGCGGAAAAAGGAGCGAACGGATATGACCGATCAGGAACTGATGGACATGGCAAAAAAAGCCGCCGAATACGCGTATGTGCCGTACTCGAAATTCCCGGTGGGCGCGGCGCTCGAGTGCAGCGACGGCACCATATTCACCGGCTGCAACGTGGAAAACGCCGCCTACGGCGACACGATCTGCGCCGAGCGCACCGCGGCGGTGAAGGCCGTGAGCAGCGGCCACCGCGACTTTGTCCGCATCGCTATCTGGGGAAACAGCCAGGAATACTGCTATCCCTGCGGCTCGTGCCGCCAGTTTCTGCAGGAGTTTTCCAAGCACATGATCGTGCTCTGCGCCAAGGGCGACGGGAGCTTCGTGAGCCACAAGCTCTCGGAAATGATGCCGTTCTTCTTTGATTTCTGATTTTTAAATCTGATTTTTAAAACCGACGAGACCCGCGGAGGATCAGTCTATGAGAAAGAGAATCGCAGCGGCGCTTTTGTGCGTGTGCCTGCTTGTACCGATGCTTACCGCGCCGGCGTTTGCCGCCTTCCCGGACGTGCCGGGGGACGAATGGTACACGGAGTATGTCAATGCCTGCGTCGAAAAGGGCGTCGTCAACGGCTTTGAGGACGGCACGTTCCGCCCGACGGGCTATCTCCGGCGGAGCGAGTTTATGAAAATGCTCGCCGCGAGCGCCGATCTCTCGTACAAAAAGGAACTGCCCGGCAAGCATTGGGCGGAGGAGTACTGGGCGAAGCTCTCGGAAAACGGCGTGCTCGAGGGGCTGGACATTCCCTGCACGTTTGACGCGCTCCAGGCGAAAACCACGCGTTACGAAATGGCTGTGATGCTCCGAAACTTTCTTGCCAAGGTGCGCGGGGAGACCGAGGCCGTGACGACCGGCGCGGCGCGCAAGATTCCGGACTGGGCGTATATCCCGGAGACGTACCGCGCCGCGGTGGCGCAGGTGTACGCCAAGGGCATCATCAACGGCATGAAAAATACCGCCGGGGCGGAGGACGGGGCCTTCTGCGGCGAGCGGAAGCTCACCCGCGCGCAGGCAAGCGCCGTCATGGTGCGCCTGCTGGATCCGGAAAAGCGCTCTCCCGTCGATCTTACCGACAGCAACCCCTACCGTCTCGCCGACGCGCCGAACGGCATGCAGCCGTTCATGATCTGGGCGCGCGAGAACGGCTATCTCATCAACAGCAACGAGCCGCGCGGTAAACTGAACAAGCTCTTCTTCGGCGACGAGAACAAAACGTACTTTACCTCCGCCGAGGAAGCGGCGCCCTATATGCGGGATGTGACGGTGAATGTCTGGCAGCTTCAGCCGGACGGCACGAAAACGCAAGGCACGCTCACGCTCACGGTACATAAGTACCTCGCCGCGGACGTGTACGAAATCTTCCAGCGCATCTTTGAGGACGAGGAGAAATTCCCGATCGCCTCCGTTGGCGGGCTGCGCTGCACGGACAAGCTGCGCCACGCCTGGGGCGCGGCGGTCGACATCAACTCGGATTGGAATTGCGCCGCGGACAAGGTGAACGGTGCGGTAAAGGTCACGGTAGGGAAGGGCTGGTGGCCGCTTGGCAGCGAAAAGAGCGAGTGGGCAGGTTCTCTCACCGAGGCAAGCCCGTACTCCATCGCCGCGGGCGGAAGCGTTGTGAAAGCCTTCGCCGCCTACGGCTGGGGCTGGGGCGGAACATGGCAGAACAGCCGTGATTTCATGCATTTCAGCGTCCGCACGGACGGCGGCTGAGCCGGATTTTCCGCCTTTTGAAAATTCGGAGAAATCTCCAAAAAATCTTTGACATTTTTGTATATCCCCTCTTGACAATAAGAGGGGATTTTGTTATTCTAACGGAGCGCCTGTGCGAAGAAGCAGGGCGTATTATGCGGTGAAGCGGGAGATTGCATCGTTTGACGGTGGTAACTTCCGTGGAGTATGTCCGTAAATCGGGCGGCTGAGAGTTTATCGTTTCCCCGGCCAGCAAGAGGCGTATATCGCCGGAACGGGAAGAAAAACCGGCCATCAGAGAGCCGGTTCTATTTTCGGTTCGGGTCTGATACGCACGGCGCGGTGGATGAAAACTTCTCACCGTACCACTGGGTGGCAGCCACCACCTAAGTACGAAAGTTTTGGAGGAACAAACATGGCAGCAAAGAAAATGATCCGCATCCGCCTCAAGGCCTACGATCATCAGCTGATCGACAAGGCCGCCGAGACCATCGTCGAAACCGCCAAGCGTACCGACGCGAAGGTTTCCGGCCCCATCCCCCTGCCGACGCAGAAAGAGGTCATCACGATCCTTCGCGCCGTTCACAAGTATAAGGACAGCCGTGAGCAGTTCGAGCGCCGCACCCACAAGCGCCTGATCGACATCATCGCTCCCACCCAGAAGACCGTGGAAGCGCTCATGTCTCTGGAGCTTCCCGCCGGTGTTGAGATCGAGATCAAGCTCTGAGATACACCTTATATTTATTCCCCCGGCATTATCCCCGCGTTCAAATCTGTATTGAACCCCGCGCCTTACGAAGGCAGGGTCAAGTCAGGAGCCTCCGGACGGTTTGATCCATGCGACCTGACCAATAACCTGAAAGGAGCAATCCAATGAAAAAGGCCATCATCGGCAAGAAGGTCGGCATGACGCAGATCTTCGACGAGACCGGCAAGGTCGTCCCCGTGACCGTTATCGAAGCCGGCCCGTGCAAAGTGGTCCAGAAGAAGTCCGTGGAGAAGGAAGGCTATGCTTCCGTCCAGCTCGGCTTCGAGGAAATCCCCGAGCGCAAGCTCAACAAACCCGAAAAGGGTCATCTCGACAAGGCCGGCGTCGGCGCGCTGCGCGTGCTGCACGAGTTCCGCCTCGAGAATGCCAACGAGATGAACGTCGGCGACGTTGTCAAGGCTGACACCTTCAAAGAAGGCGACAAGGTTGACGTCACCGGCATCAGCAAGGGCAAGGGCTACGCCGGCGTCATCAAGCGCTGGGGCGCCCAGCGCACCCCGATGACCCACGGCGGCGGCCCGGTCCACCGTCATGCCGGCTCCATGGGCTCCTCCACGGATCCCAGCCGCATCCTTCCCGGCAAGATCGGCGCCGGCCACATGGGCGCCGAGCAGGTCACGGTGCAGAACCTTGACGTCGTCAAGGTCGATCCCGAACTGAACATGATCGTCATCCGCGGCGCCATCCCCGGCCCGAAGGGCGGCATCGTGTTCATCAAGAACACCGCCAAGACGCTCATCGTCAAGCAGGCCAGCGTCAGCACGAGTGTCAACCCGCAGAAGGCTTCCGCGCGTACCAACCCGCAGAAGGCTTCCGCCCGCAACCGCTAAAGAGAGGAGAGTCTGATTTATGCCTAAAGCGAATCTTTACAACATGGCCGGCGAGCAGGTCGGCGAGGTTGAGCTCTCCGAAGCCGTTTTCGGCATCGAGCCCAACGAGGTCGTCCTTCATGCGGCGATCAAGAACCACCTGGCCAACTGCCGTCAGGGCACGCAGAGCGCTCTGACCAAGGGCGAGGTGTCCTACACCACCGCCAAGCCCTGGCGCCAGAAGGGCACCGGCCGCGCCCGCGCTGGTTACAAGGGCAGCCCCGTGTGGACGCACGGCGGCGTCGCCTTTGCCCCGAAGCCGCGTAGCTACCGCTACACCATGAACCGCAAGGAAAAGCGTATCGCCCTGAAGAGCGCTCTGTCCGTCAAGGCGGCCGAGAGCAAGATCTTCGTGGTGGACGGTCTCAACTTCGACGAGATCAAGACGAAGGCCTGCGTTTCTCTCCTTGAGAAGCTCGGCGCCGAGAACGCCATGATCGTCACCGAGACCGTGAACGAGAACGTCATCAAGTCCGCCCGCAACATCCCCGGCGTTGAGACGACGATCGCCACCGTTCTCTCCACCTACGATATCATGAAGGCCCGCTCTCTCGTGGTCGACAAGGCTGCCCTTGCCAAGATCGAGGAGGTGTACTGCTGATGAAGAGCGTTTATGATGTGATCATCCGCCCGGTCATCACCGAGCAGTCCATGGAAGACTTGGACATCAAGAAGTTCGCTTTCGAAGTGGCGAAGGACGCCACCAAGATCGAAGTGAAGAAGGCTGTGGAAGAGATCTTCGGCGTCACCGTCGTCAAGGTGACCACCACGACCGTCCACGGCAAGCAGAAGCGCACCGGCCGTTACCCCGCCGGTTTCGCTAAGACCTGGAAGAAAGCCGTTGTCAAGCTGAGCGAAGATTCCAAGAACATTGAGATCTTCGAAGGCATGGCCTAAGGGAGGGAAAGAGAATGTCTATTAAAACCTATCGTCCTATTACCCCCGCCCGCCGGCATATGACCGTTTCCGGCTTCGACGGAATCGACAAGCACGCCACTCCGGAGAAGTCCCTCGTTGAGGTCAAGAAGAAGAACGCCGGCCGCAACAACTACGGCCGCATCACCGTTCGTCATCACGGCGGCGGCAACCGGCAGAAGTACCGCATCATCGACTTCAAGCGCGACAAGCGCAATGTCGAGGCGAAGGTTCTCCGCCTGGAGTACGACCCCAACCGCAGCGCCTACATCGCGCTGGTTGAGTATCCCGACAGCGAGCGCCGCTACATCCTCGCTCCGGTCGGTCTCGCCGCTGGTGATGTGATCGTTGCCGGCGAGGGCGCCGACATCAAGCCGGGCAACGCTCTGCCTCTGGCGAACATCCCCGTGGGTACCGTTATCCACAACATCGAAATGTACCCGGGCAAGGGTGCGCAGCTCGTCCGCTCCGCGGGCAACGCCGCGCAGCTCATGGCGAAGGAAGGCGCTCTCGCGACCGTCCGTATGCCGTCCGGCGAAATGCGCAAGATCCGCATGAACTGCTACGCCACCATCGGCCAGGTCGGCAACATCGACCACGCCAACGTCTCTCTCGGCAAAGCCGGCCGTGTCCGTCACATGGGCTGGCGTCCGAAAGTCCGCGGCTCGGTCATGAACCCGTGCGACCACCCGCACGGCGGCGGCGAAGGCAAGTCCCCGGTCGGCCGTCCCGGCCCTGTCACCCCGTGGGGCAAGCCGACGCTGGGTTACAAGACCCGCAAGAAGAAGAACCCGACCGACAAGATGATTGTCAAGCGCCGCAACGCTAAGTAAGGAGGGAAGAAGGAAATATGAGCAGAAGCATTAAGAAAGGCCCCTTCGCAGCTCCTGAGCTGCTCAAGAGAGTCGACGAACTGAACAAAGCCGGCGAGAAGAAGGTCCTCAAGACCTGGTCCCGCAGCTCTACGATCTTCCCGTCCTTCATCGGTCACACCTTCGCTGTGCATGACGGCCGCCGTCACGTCAGCGTGTACGTCACCGAGGACATGGTCGGTCACAAGCTGGGCGAGTTCGTGCCTACCCGCACGTTCCGCGGCCACGCCGGCAGCAAGACTGCCGGAAAGTAAGGAGGAGAGATACTGATGGAAGCAAGAGCTGAACACAAATTCGCGCGTATTTCTCCCCGCAAGGTCAAGATCGTCTGCGATCTGATCCGCGACAAGGACGTCGAGCTTGCCAAGGGCATCCTGCAGAACACCCCGAACTCCGGCGCCGCTCTGCTGTACAAGGTTCTGTGCAGCGCCTGCGCGAACGCCGAGAACAACCACGAGATGGATCCCTCCAAGCTGTACGTTTCCAAGGTTATGGTCACCGGCGGCCCGACCATGAAGCGTGGCCGCGCCAGCGCCCGTGGCCGCTACGCGCGTATCCTGAAGAGAACCAGCCACATCACCGTTGTTGTGGCGGAAAAGGAGGCTTGATTTATGGGACAGAAAGTTAATCCGCACGGCCTCCGCGTCGGCGTCATCAAGGACTGGGATTCCCGTTGGTACGCCCGTCCCGACAAGGTTGGCGATCTGATCGTTGAAGACGACAAGATCCGCAAGTACCTCAAGAAGAGACTGTACGCCGCCGGCGTGCCCACCATCGAGATCGAGCGCGACAGCGCCCAGGTCCGCATCTTCATCCACTGCTCCCGTCCCGGTGTGATCATCGGCAAGGGCGGCACGGAGATCGAAAAGCTCCGCCAGGATGTTGAAAAGCTCATCGGCAAGAAGGTCGCCATCTCCATCGTTGAGGTGCGCACCCCCGATACGAACGCCCAGCTCGTCGCCGAGAACATCGCCCAGCAGCTCGAGAAGCGCATTGGCTTCCGCCGCGCGATGAAGAACGCGATCGGCCGCGCGATGCGTATGGGCGCCAAGGGCATCAAGGTCTGCTGCGCCGGCCGTCTCGGCGGCGCCGAGATCGCCCGCAGCGAAACCTACCACGAGGGCACCATCCCCCTGCAGACCCTCCGCGCCGACATCGACTACGGCTTTGCCGAAGCTGCGACCACCTACGGCCGCATCGGTGTGAAGGTTTGGATCTACAAGGGCGAGATCCTCACCACCACGCTGCGCACCACGCCGCGCGTGATGGACACCAGCAAGCCCCTCAACGAGCGCCGTCGTGACGACCGGCGCGGCGGACGTCGGGATGATCGCCGCGGTGGCTACAACCGTGACAACCGCAACGGTGGTCAGGGCTACAACCGCGACAACCGCGCGCCCGGCCAGGGCTACGGCCAGCGTCCCGCCGGCCAGGGCTACAACCGCGCCCCGGGCCAGCGTCCTGCCAACCAGGGCTACAGCCGTCCCGCTGCCCCCAAAGAAGGAGGTAATTCCTGATGTTAATGCCTAAGAGAGTCAAATACCGCCGCCAGCAGCGCGGCCGTATGAAGGGCAAAGCCACCCGCGGCAACGTCGTCAACTACGGCGAATGGGGCCTGATGGCTACCGAGCCCTGCTGGATCACGGCCAACCAGATCGAGGCCGCCCGTGTCGCCATGACCCGCTACACCAAGCGCGGCGGCCAGGTTTGGATCAAGATCTTCCCTGACAAGCCCGTGACCCAGAAGCCCGCCGAGACCCGTATGGGTTCCGGTAAAGGCTCTCCCGAATATTGGGTTGCCGTCGTGAAGCCGGGCCGCGTTCTCTTCGAGATCGCCGGCGTTCCCGAGGATGCCGCCCGCGAGGCCATGCGCCTGGCCAGCCACAAGCTGCCCTGCAAGACGAAGATCGTCGTGCGCGAGGCCGCCGAGACCGAGAATGGTGGTGAAAACTGATGAAGGCTAATGAGATTCGTAACCTGTCCGTCGAAGAGCTCGACAAGAAGCTCGCCGACCTGAAGAAGGACCTGTTCATGCTCCGCATGCAGCATGCCACCAACCATCTCGACAACCCCATCAAGATTTCCAACGTCCGCCGCGATATCGCGAGAGTTAAAACCGTGCTTCGTCAGAAGCAGCTCGAGCAGTGAAGGAGGTAACCGAAAATGAGTGAAATTAGAACTTCTTCCCGCAAGATGCGCGTCGGCAAGGTCGTCTCCGACAAGATGGATAAGACCGTCGTTGTCACCGTGGAAGACCGCGTGGCTCACCCCACGTACAAGAAGATCATTGGCCGGACTTACCGTCTGAAGGCGCACGACGAGAACAACGAGTGCGGCATCGGCGATAGAGTCCGTGTGATGGAGACCCGCCCCCTCAGCAAGGACAAGCGTTGGCGCGTGGTCGAGATCATCGAAAAAGCGAAGTAAGGAGGCGCCGAAGAAATGATCCAGGCTGAATCTTATCTGAAGGTTGCCGACAACACCGGCGCCAAGGAGCTCAAGACCATCCGTGTTCTGGGCGGCTCCAAGCGCAAGTACGGCAACGTGGGCGACGTCGTCGTCGCCAGCGTCCGCAAGGCCACCCCGGGTGGCAGCGTTAAGAAGGGCGATGTGGTCAAGGCCGTTATCGTCCGTACCACCAAGGGCGTCCGCCGCGCGGACGGCACCTACGTCCGTTTCGACGAGAACGCCGCCGTTCTCATCAACGGCGCAGATGACCACAACCCGAAGGGCACCCGTATCTTTGGGCCCGTGGCCCGCGAGCTCCGCGACAGAGAGTACATGAAGATCCTGTCGCTGGCTCCCGAAGTCATTTGAGGAGGGCATGGGAATGAAGATTCGTAAAGACGATAAAGTCGTCGTTCTGTCCGGCCGCGACAAGGGCAAGGAAGGCAAAGTCCTCTCCGCCGACCCGAAGAACGGCAAGGTCATTGTTGAGGGCGTGCTCGTCGCCTCCCGTCATCAGAAGCCCCGCAAGCAGGGCGAAGAGGGCGGCATCATCCAGCGCGAGACCCCGATCTACGCCAGCAAGGTCATGCTGGTCTGCCCGAAGTGCGGCAAGCCCACCCGCGTGGGCCACACCGTCGCCGACGGCAAGAAGGTGCGCGCCTGCAAGAAGTGCGGCGCCGCCATTTGAGAGAGGAGAGTGACAGAATATTATGGCTTACGTTGCAAGACTGAAGAAAAAGTATAATGAGGAAGTCGCTCCCGCTCTGATGCAGAAGTTCCAGTACAAGAGCGTCATGCAGATCCCCCGCATCGACAAGATTGTTGTGTCTGTCGGCTGCGGCGACTGCAAGGACAACGCCAAGATGCTGGAATCCGTCATCAAGGACATCAGCGCCATCACCGGCCAGCATGCCGTCGCCACCGTCGCGCGCAAGAGCGTCGCGAACTTCAAGCTCCGCGAGGGCATGAAGGTCGGCGTCAAGGTCACGCTGCGTCAGGATCGCATGTGGGAGTTCATGGATCGTCTGTTCAACGTGGCGCTGCCCCGTGTCCGTGACTTCCGCGGCATCTCCGCCGATGCGTTCGACGGCCGCGGCAACTACTCCCTCGGCATCCGCGAGCAGATCATCTTCCCAGAGATCGAGTACGACAAGATCGAGAAGCTCCGCGGCATGAACATTGCCATCTGCACCACCGCCAACACCGACGAAGAAGCTCGCGAGCTGCTGAAGCTCATGGGCGCTCCGTTCACGAACGACTAAGGAGGAGAAGAAAAATGGCGAAACTTTCCATGAAGCTCAAGCAGGCCGCTCCTGCCAAGTTCTCCACCCGTCGCTACAACCGCTGCAAGATCTGCGGCCGTCCCCACGCCTATCTGCGTGACTACGGCATCTGCCGTATCTGCTTCCGCGAGCTGGCCTACAAGGGTCAGATCCCGGGCGTGAAGAAAGCCAGCTGGTAATTGCAGAAAAGCTCCGTCAAGACCTTGAAATTCAATAAAAAATTTGAATTTCAGGGCTTGGCGGACTTGCCGTGTCAGCGGATCTTTGCTATAATAAATCAGTTGGCGCGGCCAACAATTTCGTAAAGGATAGCGAAAGGCCGCGGTCAATCATGTATTGACGCGGAACCTCGCTGCCTAAACCGGGTAACACCGGTAACTCTAATAAGGAGGATATACCCAAATGCAGATCACCGATCCCATTGCCGACATGCTCACACGTATCCGCAATGCCGGCACCGCCAAGCATGAAACCGTCGATGTCCCCGCCTCCAAGATGAAGAAGGCGATCGTCGAGATCCTGCTGAACGAGGGCTACATCAAGTCCTACCAGTTCGTTGACGACGGCACCCAGGGCATCATCCGCATCACGCTGAAGTATCTCCCCGGCAAGGAGAAGGCCATCCAGGGCCTTAAGAGAGTCTCCAAGCCCGGCCTGCGTGTGTACGCCGGCGCCGAAGAGCTGCCCCGCGTCCTGAAGGGACTGGGCATCGCCATCATTTCCACCTCCAAGGGCGTCATGACCGACAAGCAGGCTCGTGCCGAGCACGTCGGCGGTGAAGTCCTCGCGTTCGTGTGGTAAGGGAGGAGAGAGAATATGTCTAGAATCGGTAGAGCTCCCATTACCATCCCCGCCGGTGTTGAGATCACCGTCGGTGAGGGAAACCACATCACCGTTAAGGGTCCCAAGGGCACGCTCGAGCGCAAGGTCGCTCCGCAGATGCTCATTGAGATCGAGAACGGCGTCCTCCACGTCAAGCGCCCCAACGACGAAAAGCAGAACTGCGCTCTCCATGGTCTGACCCGTACGCTGGTCAACGACATGGTCGTCGGTGTCACCGCCGGCTTCTCCAAAACGCTGGAGATCCAGGGCGTCGGCTACCGCGCGCAGAAGGACGGCAAGAATCTCGTGATGAACCTCGGCTACAGCCATCAGGTCATCGTTCCCGAGATCGAGGGAATCGAAATCGAAGTTCCCGATGCCAACCACATCGTCATCAAGGGCATGGACAAGCAGAAGGTCGGCCAGTTTGCTGCGGATACCCGCATGAAGCGTCCGCCGGAACCCTATAAGGGCAAGGGCATTCGCTATCAGGGCGAGGTTGTCCGTATCAAAGAAGGCAAGACCGGTGCGAAATAAGGGGAGGTGCGCCTGAATGGTTAACAGACCGAATACTGCCGCTCAGCGCAAGCAGCGCCACGCGAGAGTCCGCGGCAAGATCTCCGGCACGCCGGAGCGTCCGCGCCTGTGCGTGTTCCGGAGCGAAAGCAACATTTATGCTCAGGTCATCGACGACGTCAACGGCAACACTCTGGTGTCTGCCTCTTCCGTCGAGAAGGACTTTGAGAGCAAGGGCGGCAACGTGGAAGCCGCCAAGAAGATCGGCTCGAAGATCGCCGAGCGCGCTCTGGCGAAGGGTATTGAAGAAGTGGTCTTTGACCGCGGCGGATATATCTATCACGGACGCGTCAAGGCTCTGGCCGAAGCTGCCCGCGAGGGCGGCCTGAAATTCTAAGCGGGAGGAGGAAACGAATTATGGCATATGGTAACGATCGCCGCGACAATCGCCGCGGCCGCGAGGAAAGCTCCGAGTATATCGAGAAGCTCGTTTCCCTCAATCGCGTCAGCAAGACCGTCAAGGGCGGCCGCATTATGAAGTTCTCTGCGCTCATGGTCGTTGGCGACGGCAAGGGCAAGGTCGGCTTCGGCATGGGCAAGGCCGGCGAAGTCAGCGAAGCGATCCGCAAGGGAATTGAAGACGCCAAGAAGAACATGCACACCGTCACGCTGGTGGGCACCACGATCCC
>CAVIVK010000163.1:0-4781 GCA_963645975.1 Bifidobacteriaceae bacterium
GGCTTCCAGCCGTTCTGCCGCAGCCGGGCAAGCTCGCGTGCGAGCCCTTCGGTATCGCGCAGCGCCTCGCCGCCGGTGAGAAACGCCTCGGCAAGCTCGCGGGAGATACGTACCGATTCCTTACCGGAGAAGTCGCCGTCCTTGCTCTTCTTTTCGAGCGTGATGCGCGAATCGTCCATGTTGTAAAACCGGATGCGGTACTTTGTGCGCTCCTTCACGCCCGCGATTTTCTCGTGGTAGGCGCGGTAATCGGTATCGTCAAAATAGAGACTGCGGATAATGTAGCTGCCGTCGGCGCGCACATGCGGGTCAGGTCGGAGCAGGGCGCGCAGCCGGTATTTCAAAAGCTCCGCCTCCCGCAGGGAGATGATGTATTTGATCTCGTGGCGTTTAATCTCTGCCATAGCTCTCCCCCTTACCCGTTGGCCTTCCCCGGCGTGGGGGAGGCGCATTCGCGCCAATCGGAGCCGATGAGTGCAAGCGAAGCGTCCACTTCGGTCTGTGTAAGCTCCACGCGGTCGGCGGTGCTGCCGATGGGCGTTGTCAATATAACGCTCTCGCCCGCGGAAAGGGCGAAATCGGTATGCAGCTCGCCCTGCGTCCGGTTTTTGCCGGAGGCAAAAATCACGCAATATTCGCCCGGCGCCAGCGTGACATCCGGAATGCGCCAGCGCGCCGGCTCCTCCGGATCGTCGGAGAGATACCAACCGTCGAGCGAAACGTTCTCCGTCCCGGCGTTATAAAGCTCAATCCAGTCAGGATAGTCGCCGTCGGCGTCCCGGAGAGTCGTCTCGCTGCGGAGACATACCTCCGTAATCTGCACGGCGACATTTCCGAAGCCTCGCTCCGCGGCAAAGGCGGCATAGCCCTCGTCGGTGTTCGCGTAACCCGGCGTCGGCCGGTTTGTAACGCACCATTCGCCCGAAACCCGCGCGTAGGTTGTGTCGTCAGAAAGGAACGGCGTCCGGATGCTGTCGATCGTGCCGCCGTCGGCGTCGGTCAAAATAATGCTCTCCCCGGCCTTGGCGATCCGGATAGCGGCGTAATTTTCGCCCTCCGACCCGTCGCCGGAGCACCAGACGACCGTAAACGCGCCCGGCGCGAGCAGCGTTCCCTCGGGGAACGTGTAGCGCGCCTCGCCCGCCTTGTCGGACAAATGCATGCCGGAGAGGTCGGCGGTCTCGGTACCGGTATTTTCGATCTCGATCCAATCGCAGAGCGCGCCGTTTGGCGCGGTGAAGAGCGTTTCCGCGGCCATAATCTCGCTCAGCCGCAGCGTGCCCGTCCCCTGGCCGGAGGCGGCGAGATACGCGGCATACCCCTCCGCGGTGTTCGCATAGCCCGGCGTCGGCGTGGCGGAGAGCGTGAAGCTCCCGTCCGCCTCGCGCACGACGGATGTGTTCTTCCGGCAGCGGAGCGTTTCGATCTCGTCGAGCACCGTGTTGGCGCTGTTCATCAAAAGGAGCGTTTCCCCGCCGAGACGCCGGAGGGAAAACGGCGCATACAGCGCGCCGCTCACTTCCGGATCGCAGTAGACGACGATGTACCCGTCCGCCGGGATCACCGTCCCGACCGGGAAGGCGTACTTGGCCTGCGTCACATCGTCCGAGAGACGGTAGCCGGAAACGTTGAAGGGCTTATCGGACGTATTGTGGATCTCGATCCAGTCGCACACGCGCCCGTCGGCGTTCGGATAGGCCGTGTTCGCGCTCATATACTCGCTGATGCGCAGCGGATGCTCCCCGCTCTGCACCCGGTCGCTGCCCGCGCCGCGCGAGAGCAGCAGTGCCGCCGCGAGCACCAGCGCGAACACCACGCATGTCGCAGCAAGGATCGCGATCTTTGTTTTCTTTTTCACAGGAACCATAGCCGCGCTCCATTCAAAGAAAAAACTTTCAATCTTTTAGATTTTACTCTATTTTTCCGTCTTTTTCAACCCCTCGGCGCTCAGACGACCTGGAACAGGTAAAACTTCAGATAATCCGTCTCCGGCACGCCCCAGAGGATCGGGTGGTCGGGACTCTGTTGGCGCGACTCGATCTGGCGGAGCTGTACGCTCGCATCGCGCGCCGCATCCGCGAGCATGGCGCGAAAGAGTTCGTCCGTCATGAAGTGCGAGCACGAGCACGTTGCAAGATACCCGCCCCGCGGCAAGATCTGCATGGCGCGGCGGTTGATCTCCCGGTAGCCGCGCCGCGCGTTTTCCACCGTTGCGCCGCTTTTCGTAAAGGCAGGCGGGTCGAGAATGATATAGTCCCACGGCTTCTCGCCGCTCTTCCCGAGCTCTGTGAGCAGTACAAAAACGTCCGCCTGCCGGAACTCCATGCGCCCTTCAAGACCGTTGCGCACGGCGTTGCGCCGCGCCTGTTCGAGCGCGGACGCGGACACATCCACCGCCGTGACGCTCTCCGCGCCGAACGCGGCGCAATGGAGCGCGAAAGCGCCGGTGTGCGTGAAGCAGTCGAGCACGCGTCGGCCGTGAGCGAGACGCCCCGCCGCGGCGCGGTTATATTTCTGGTCAAGGAAATAGCCGGTCTTCTGGCCGTTTATATAATCCACATCAAAGTAGATGCCGTTTTCGCAGATTTCCGTGTGGCCGGAGGGGTTTGTCTCCAATCCGGGCGCCGAGAACGCTCCCTTGCCGCACGTCATGCCCTCCTTTTCGCGGATGAGCGATTCGTTGCGCTCATAAATGCACGAAACGTTCACGCCGAGCGCCGAGAGCTCCTCGCGCAGCAGCGCATAGAGCATCGCGCGCCGCTGCTCTATGCCGAGCGAGAGCACCTCGCTCACGAGCACATCGCCGTAGCGGTCTACCGTCCAGCCGGGGAAGCCGTCCGCCTCACCAAAGATGAGACGGCAGGCGGCGAAGTCCTCGCCCATGACCTGCTGCCGGTAGGCGAGCGCATACCGGACACGGCGGCGGAAAAACGCCTCGTCCATTTTGTCGTTCGTGTTGCGCGAGAGAATGCGCACGCGGATGAGCGAGCGGCTGTTATAAAACCCCGCGCCCTGCCAGCGGCCCTTTTCGGTATATACGTCCACGATCTCCCCGTCCGGGCAGGGGTTCTCCTTTGTCAGCACCTCCCCGGCAAACACCCAGGGATGCCCGCCGCGCAGGGCGCGCGCGGCCTTTTCCGTGACGGTAACGCTTGCAAACGGTCTTTCCATCGTCTGTCCTCCTGTGTTGTAACGGTTTATTATACAATATATTTTCCCGTTTGGCGAGAGGCAGAAAAAAAGAATAAGCCGCCTGATTACAGGCGGCTTATTCTTTGTAAAAAAGAGGAGAAAGAGAAGAAGAAAAAGAGAAACATGAAATAGGCGGTTTCTTGCGAAAAACTTCCGCCAAGGAGTTTGTAACCAAACACAATCCCCATTATGTTCAAGTTAACAAACACATTTTTATTGGTTCGCCCTTTTCGATTCATATACTACCACGTTTCGTCAAATAACGCAACCATTTCTTTATTAATGTTTTATGAACTTTTGCGCTGTGCACCGGAGCTTGACAGCGTTTTTGCCCGGTATTATTATAATTTGTAATTATTATTGTATACCCCGAAAGGCAGGGCAAAGCATGACGAACATTCTCGTCGTTGAAGATAATGCCGGGCTCCGGCGGCTGATCGGCATCCACCTGCGCCGCGCCGGATATGAGGTCTCGGAGGCCGCCGACGGACAGGCGGCGCTCGATCTTTTGGAGCACAGCCGTGCGCATCTCATCATCACCGATGTGATGATGCCCCGGCTCGACGGCTACGGGCTCATCCGCGAGCTGCGTGAATCGGGCGACACAACGCCGGTGCTGATGGTAACGGTTAAAGACTCCTTTGACGATATGCGCACCGGCTTTCATGCCGGGGCGGACGACTATCTCACAAAGCCGGTGAATTTCGAAGAGCTGCTGCTGCGCGTGGAGGCGCTGCTGCGCCGCTGCGGCATCCAGCACTCCGGCGAAATCGCCGTGGGCGGATGTACGCTGCACGCCGACACGCTGCTCGTCACCGGTGATGGTTACTCCTACGAGCTGCGCCCGCGGGAGTTTGCGCTGCTGCAAACGCTGCTCGCCGCGCCCACCAAAATTTTCACGCGCCAGATGCTTATGGACGAGCTCTGGGGGTATGACAGCGAATCTGACCCGCGCACCGTGGACACGCACATTCGCCGTCTGCGCGAAAAACTTGCCGACGTGCCGGATTTTGAAATTCAGACCGTCCGCGGTCTCGGCTACCGGGCGGTGATCCGATGAGGCGGGTACGTTCGCGGCTGACGATCCTTCTTTTGATTCTTGTGATCGTCACGTCGCTTTTCTCGCTCACGATCGGCGCGCTCGTGCGAAACGGCATCATCTTCCAGCGCGACAACATGCGCTATCTCGTTTTTGGATATGCCGCCAAGGACATACTGCTGCTGCTCATCGCCGTAGCGGCGGTCGCGGTGCTCATCACGGTCACATCCCGCTCGACGACGAACCCCATCCGCGAGCTCTCCCGCGCCGCGCGCGAGATCGCCGGGGGTAATTACAACGTCACGGTTCCGGAGCGCGACCGTGTGGAAGAGTTCGGCGAGCTCGAGCGCAACTTTAATCTTATGACGGCGGAGCTCCGCTCCAACGAATATCTGCGCAAGGACTTTATTTCCAGCGTATCCCACCAGCTCAAAACGCCGCTCTCCATTCTCAGCGGCTACGCCCAGCTCCTCGCCGAGGGCGGTCTTTCCGCAGACGAAGAGCGCGAGTACAGCCAGTACATCGCGCAGGAATCCGACCGCCTCGTGGG
>CAVIVK010000164.1:0-2101 GCA_963645975.1 Bifidobacteriaceae bacterium
GGGGTATATCTCTCGCCGGTCTATAATGGCTCCGTGGAGCCGGTGGCGCTCTCGGACGTTTTCGGCGAAGTAAGGTTTTACCTTCTCCCGTTCATCAAACCGGCGAACGTCCGGCGCTTCTATCCGGACGCGGTGATCGAGAGCTATACCGACGCTGTCCGCTGTGCCGTGGAGCATATGGACGTGGATATGGCGGCGCGCAATGTGCTTATAACGCATCAATTTGTCACAGGCGGCGTGCGCTCGGATTCGGAAGATATCACAGTCGGCGGTACGGACAATGTAGACGCCGCGGTGTTTGATATCTTTGACTATGTCGCGCTCGGCCATCTCCATGGCGCGCAGAAAATCGGACGGGAAACGCTCCGCTATTCCGGGACACCGCTCAAATACTCGTTCTCGGAAAGAAATCAGGAAAAATCCGTCACGGTCGTAGAGCTGGGGGCAAAAGGAAGCGTATCGTTTTCTGTGCTGCCGCTCACGCCGCGGCGCGATCTGCGCGAGATACGCGGCACCTATGCGGAACTGACGCTTCGCGATAACTACGCCGGTTCGAACACCGAGGATTACATCCACGCCGTTCTCACGGACGAAAATGACATTCCAAACGCTCTCGCGCGGCTGCGCAGTATTTATCCGAACCTTATGAAGCTGGATTACGACAATCTGCGCACGCGCTCCTCCGCTGTTATCGCCGCGGAGGAACGGCACCGGACGATGACCGATACGGAGCTTTTCGCCGAGCTTTTTGAGAAGCAGAATGGGCAGAAGCCGAGCGACGAGCAGAGTGCCTATACGAATGCGGTTTTTGCCGCACTCCGGAAGGAGGGAACGCCATGAGGCCGCTTTATCTGATGCTCAGCGCCTTTGGTCCGTATGCGGACAAAACGAAACTGGATCTCCGGCAGCTCGGCGAGCGAGGGCTGTATCTGATTACCGGTGATACTGGTGCTGGAAAAACCACGCTCTTTGATGCCATCGCCTTCGCACTTTTCGGCACGCCAAGCGGCGACGGGCGCGAGAGTTCGATGCTCCGCTCCAAATTCGCTGCGCCGGAGACGCCGACCGAGGTGGAGCTCACCTTTTCCAACGCAGGGAAAACTTATACCATCCGACGAAACCCGGAGTATGAGCGGCCCAAGTCCCGCGGCAGCGGAACCACAAAGGAGATGGCGCGCGCCGAACTTACCATGCCGGACGGGCGCGTTATCACGCGCCGGGCAGATGTAGATGCGGCGATCCGAGATATCCTCGGCGTAGACCGCTCGCAGTTCTGTCAAATTGCCATGATCGCGCAGGGGGAGTTCCGAAAGCTTCTGCTGGCGGACACGAAAGACCGCCGGGAAATCTTTCGCGATATATTCAAAACGAACCTTTACACACGCTTTCAGGAGCGGGTAAAGGCGGATTTCCTTGCGCTCAACCGCGAGCGGGACGAGGTGCGAAACGCCCTTGCGCAGTTTGCCTCGCTCGTCCGTCTCCCGGAAAACGGTATACTTCCGCCGGAGGATGAATTGCCTGCGTTCCTTGCACAGCTTCTTGCGGAGGATCGTGCCGCAGATAAGGAACGGAATGATGCGCTCGGGCAGATCGAAAAAGACCTTGAAGCGCTGACCGCCGTCGAGACAAAAGCCAAAGAGGACGAAAAAAACCGTGCTGCGCTCGATGCGGCGGAAGTATCGTGTACTGCCGCGGAAGAGACGGTAAAGGAGCATCGCCGTGCGCTGGATACGGAGAACGCACGGCAGCCAGAACTTGATGCGCTTGCCAAAACACTCTCTGAACTCGAAGAAGAGCTTAAAAAACATACCGAGCTCAGCGCAAAAGAGTCGGAGATCACTCTGGCACAGAAAAAGGCGGATGGTACGGCTGCACGGCTAAGCTCTCTTGAGACAGAGCGAAAGACGCTGCAAAACCGTCTTTCGCAGGAGCGGGAGGAATACCATTCCCTGGCCGCTTCGGCGGAAAGGCTTGCGATTCTCCGGCAGGAGAAGACGGCGCTGGATCAATTTCTGAAAGAGATTGGAAACTTTGAAACCGCGCTTCAAGCGCTCGAACAGCACAAAGCTGCGGCGGACAATGCGCTCACAGTCTATACGGA
>CAVIVK010000165.1:0-4663 GCA_963645975.1 Bifidobacteriaceae bacterium
CGGGTGAAGGGCGTTTCGTCCGTCATGCCGGCAAGAGCGCGCTCCACCGCCGTGGGAGAGAACACCTTTTCGAGCAGCGCTGTGAGATCGGCACGGGTGATGGCGACGTCCGGATAGAACCGGCCCTCGTTGAGCGTCATGTACCCCGCCGTCACGAGCGTTGTCGCGGCGGTGTAGCACTTGGCGTGGGTCGTGACGTCCTTCAGGAACGTCTCGCCGTTCGGTTTTGTTTCGAGCAGCGCGTATACGGCGCAGGCGGCGTCGCTGCGCGTGAATTTATCGAGCGGATGGAAAAGGCCGTCATTGCCCGCGGCAATGTATGCCCCCTCGCGGCGAAGCGCCGGGCCGGGGACAGCTTCATACACCGTGTCGGCATACACCGGCGCGGTGCGAATATCCACCTTCGTGCCGTTGGCGTTTTTCCAGGCGACGATGGCGCAGTTCTCGCTCGCAAGGAACTCCGGCGCGTTCTGCACGCTCCCGCCCTCGGCCACGAGTTCGGTCGTTTCCGCGCCGTTCACGCGGTAAGTTACGGTGTAGGTCTTCCCCTGCGGCGCGGCAGTCTCCTCCGGCAGCGCCACCGCAGCGACGGGCACGTCCGAAAGCGGCTGCACCGCTTCGATCCCCTCCGGGCGATAGCCGCAGTTTGACAAAAGCAGCGCGCCAAGCACCGCGGCCAAAAGCAGGGGCAATCTTTCTTTGTACGGTTTTTCTCTCATAATTTCCTCGTTCTTTCCGCCGCCGTCCGATCGTATTTGACACGCTGCGGCGGGAATATTATAATTGTATCGCATTTTTTGCGAAAAAGCAATTCCGGGAGGGGATCGTCTCCATGAAACCAAAAACACTTCGTCTCGCGCCGCTCGCTCTTGTACTGCTCGCCGCGGCATTCCTCCACGGCTGCGGCTACCGGGCGGAGACCGCCCCTCTTGCCGGAAACAATCCCGCGGCGGAAAAGCCCACGCCCGAGCCGACAGAAGCGCCGGTGTTCACCGTGGAATACCGTCTCGGCGACGACGTTTTGAAAACCGAGAGCGTCCCGTTCGGCGGTGTCCCTGCCGCGGATGCCGCGCTGCCGGAAGGGCTGCGCCTCGTCGCGTGGACGGAGGAAACCGGTGCGCGCGTCGATCCGGCGGCGCCGGTGGAGGCGGACGCCGTATACTATGCGCTCGTCCGCCCTGCGCTGCGCGAGGGCGCGGTGTTCCTCTTCCCCGACGAATATGGGCTTTTGCGCCCGGAGAACGCGATGACGCACGCGGAGTGCGCCGCAGCGCTGCGCGCGCTCGCGCCGGAGGAACGTCTTGACCCGGCTCTGCTCGCCTCGCTCGACGCTGCGCCCGGCGATGCGCTCGCACGCGAAGAGCTCAAGACCGCGCTGGACGCGCTTTTTGATCCCGAAGCGGTGGAACCGGTGCTTGAATCTCTCCCGGCGACGGAGAGCGAGCACGCGACGCGCGCCGAGTTTGCCTACAGCGTTTCCCGTCTGCTCGGCAAAGAGGGCGCTACGGAGGACGTCTATTACCCGGACGTTGCCCCCTCGCATTGGGCGGCGTCCGAACTGCTCGCCGCCGCAGGGAACGGAACGCTCACAAAGGATGCTCTCGTATCCATGACGCGGGACGGCTTTCTCTGGTTCGGAGGATATCTCTATCGGCTCGATGAAAACGGATTTTTTCTCACCGATACGGAATTTGACGGACTGTATTTCGATAAAAACGGCCGCTACACAAGCGGCAACGAGGAGCTGGACGGCTTTGTCGCGCAGACGCTCTCCGACTTTATGACGCCGGACGCCTCCCGGCTCGACGATCTCAAGACGATCTACTACCACGTGAAAAACGACTTCCAGTACCTCACGCGCAACTACTACGACTCCGGCGCGACCGGCTGGGATATTGAAGAAGCGCTCACAATCTTCCGCACGAACAAGGGCAACTGCTACTGCTACGCCGGGGCGTTCTGCGCGCTCGCCCGCGGGCTCGGGTACAACGCCCGCACGTACTCCGGCAGCATTGGCGTGCAGAACCAGCCGCACGCCTGGACGGAGATCACGCTCGACGGCAAGGTCTATATCTGCGACCCGGAAATCGAGATGAACTACTGGCTGCTGCAGATGTATACCGACAATTTCATGATGCTGCGGGAAAACTCGCTCGGCTGGAACTACCAGGCCGTCGGGCGCACGTAAACTCCCATAGTTTTCATCCCTCCGGTTTGTGCCGGAGGGATTTTTATACATATACCGTGCTTTTCCGGGCATTCTATGAAAAAAGGGAAAGACGGTGGTTTTTCTGAAAAACAAGCGGCTCGGGCGGCAGACGGTCGCCTTTACGAACCCGCCCTCCATCGCGGCGGGCAGCTGCGTTGTCGGGCAGAAGGAGGGCGAAGGCCCTCTGCGGAAATGGTTCGACTATATCAGCGACGATTCCTATTTCGGCCAGTCGAGCTGGGAGAAGGCGGAGAGCGTGATGCTTTCCAAGTGCTTCGCGCTCTGCTGTGACAAGGCAAAAATTCCGCCCTCGGACATTCAGTATCTGTTTGCGGGCGACCTTCTCAACCAATGCGCCGGATCAACGTTCGCCGCACGCGATCTCCCCATCCCCTACTTTGGCGTTTATGGCGCGTGCTCCACGATGGCGGAGAGTCTGTCGCTCGCCGCGATGACGATCGACGGCGGCTACGCCGACACCGTGTGCGCCATGACGAGCTCGCACTTCTGCTCGGCGGAGCGGCAGTTTCGTCTTCCGCTCGAATACGGCGGGCAGCGCACGCCCACCGCGCAATGGACCGTGACCGGCGCGGGCGCGCTGCTGCTCACAAGCGAGGGAGCTGGCCCCTATGTGACGCATGTGACGACCGGGCGCATCCGCGACGCGGGCGTGACCGACGCGAACAACATGGGCGCGGCAATGGCTCCGGCAGCGTATGAAACGCTCAAAGCACACTTTGCCGACACCGGACGCACCCCGGCAGACTACGCGGCGATCATCACCGGCGATCTCGGAAAGATCGGCCACGAAATTTTGACCGACCTCTTTCTCCGGGACGGCGTCGATCTCGGCGTATGCTCCACAGACTGCGGCATGCTGATCTTCAACCCGGAGACGCAGGATGTACACGCCGGCGGAAGCGGCTGCGGTTGCAGCGCATCGGTGCTCTGCGGGCACATTCTCCAGCGCATGACCTGCGGCGACTGGCCGCGCGTGCTCTTTGCCGCGACGGGCGCTCTCATGTCGCCGACAACGTCGCAGCAGGGCGAGAGCATTCCCGGCATCTGCCATGCCGTGGTGCTGGACGTGAATCGGGGGTAAGGACTATGTGGACAGACTATCTCAAGGCGTTTCTCGTCGGCGGGGCGCTGTGCGCGCTCGGCCAGGTGCTCATTGACCGGACAAAGCTCACCCCGGCGCGGATCCTCACATGCTATGTTGTGCTCGGCGTTGTGCTGCACGCCGTCGGCGTATACGCCCCGCTCATCGAGTGGGCAGGCGCGGGCGCGAGCGTGCCGCTCACGGGCTTTGGAAGTACGCTTGCCAAGGGCGTGGAAAAGGCCGTGGCGGAGAAAGGCTTTCTCGGCGCCTTTACCGGCGGGCTGACGGCCTCCGCGGGCGGCATCGCCGCGGCGATATTCTTCGGCTATCTCGCCGCCGTAATCTTCAAGCCCAAGGAGAAAAAATAACTCACCAATACCGCCGCTTTCCGCACAAAACGGTGGTGAGCAGCGTTACCATCACGCCGCAGCCGCGGCGGTAAAAGGCAAGCGTTTTGTCCTCCGGCAGCGCCTCCTGCGCCGTTTCGAGCAGCAAGAGCGTGCTGCCGGACAGCTCTGCGTCCTCTGTCTCGATCTTTCCATCTTCCAAGATCGTAATGGGCAGCGCCTCCGCGGCGCTCGCGTACCCGGACGGCGGACGCGACTCCTGCAGATAATATGTTCCGGCAGGAAGCCCCTCGACACGGGCATAGCCATTCTCTGCGGTACGCAGGATGTAGGTGTGGCGCGCGTGGTCGCAGCCGAGTGCACACGCAAGATATGCCTCCCCGCTTTCCCGGAACGCCACCGGCTCGTGTTCCGCGGCGTCATAGTAGAGCCGGAAGCAGGCAGACGGCAGCGGATGATCCGCCACGCGCGCATCGGCAAAGCGCACGCCGCGAAAAACGGAAAAGCCGTAAGCGTATATCTCCGTTCTATCGCTCGTCACGGTCTGGCCGCTCTCGCTCTCCGCTGTAAGAACTACGGCGTTCCCGTCCGCGCCGGTCGAGCAGGCATCGCCCAGCCGCGCCGTCCACTCCACCGTCAGGCAGACGCTCTCCCGCGCGGAAAATCGCGCCGAGAGGTGGAGCGTGAAAGCGCTCTCCGGCGAACGCGCGCCGGTGACGAGCGTGTAGTATGAGGCGTTCACGCTCTCGCCGTCCGCAAGGACTGCTGCAAGCGAGAGAAATTCCATACCGGGGGAAAACACGCTGCGCACCGTCCAGCTCTCGCCGGGGCGCAGCATGAGCGAGGCGCGAAAATGCAGCTTTTCCCCCGGCATGGCGCTGCGCGATGCCGCCCAATCCCCGGCGCGCGTCTGCACGGCGGCGGTCTCCTCCGCGGCCAGGGCGCGCAGCGGCAGCAGCACGGCAAACAGACATACGGCGAGACAAACGATCCGGCGCTTCATGC
>CAVIVK010000165.1:4673-8916 GCA_963645975.1 Bifidobacteriaceae bacterium
AGCAGCACGGCAAGCAAACACGCAACGAGACATACGATCCGGCGCTTCATGCTCTCCCCTCCTTTTCCCACGGAAAACCGCGGGAAATGTTTTTTCACGCAAGAGCATAGCAGAGACGCTATGCAAAAGCCGTCGAACGGAGAGGGCATTGCGCCGGGGCGGCGCGGTGTGGTATAGTAAGAGAAAAACGCAGGTTACATAATAGGAGGTCTTGCCATGAAACGGATCATCGCGATCGACTACGGCGACGCCCGCACCGGCGTCGCGGTGTCGGATCTCACCGGCACACTCGCGGGCGAAGCGCTCACCATTCAGGAGTGGAACGCCGAAAAGCTCGCACAGCGGCTTGCCTTTTTCGCCCGCGAGCGCGACGCCGAAAAGTTTGTGCTCGGTCTGCCGAAGAACATGGACGGCACAGAGGGTCCACGTGCAGAAAAGGCGCGGCAGTTCAAAGTTCTGCTGGAGGAAGCCTCCGGCCTGCCGGTCACGCTCTGGGACGAGCGGCGCAGCACCATTGAAGCGCACGCCATCCTCCATGCCGCCGGAAAAAAGGAAAAGAAACACCGCGCCAACGTGGACGCGGTAGCGGCAACGCTCCTGCTGGAGGGGTATCTCGCAAGCGGAAAATAAAAAACGGCACTCTGCGGAAAGTTATTTCACAGAGTGCCATATTGTTTTATTTGGCGGATTTATCCAGCTGCGAGAGATACCGGTAGATCGTAGCCTCCGAGCAGTAAAGCCGCTGCGCCACCTTGCGGACAATTCCCTTGATTTCAAAAAAACCGCGGGTGTACAGCTTGGACACGATCTCAAGCCGGACCTCCTGGGTAAAGGCCGACTGCATTTTCGCGCGCAAGCCCAGCACCTTCTGTATTTCCGCGTCGATCTGCACAACGGAGATATCCAGCAGAGAGTCTTCCTTTTCCGTTTCCCGCTTGTGGCGGTTCGTATCAAAATGGATCGGAAGATCCTTGTTCAGACTCCGAAGGTCCAGCGCAGAGACGTTCAGCTTGCTGTCCAGATTGGAGATCATCAGCAGCCGGTTCACCATGTCCAGATACTCCGAAGAGTCCCAGAGCAGAACAAGCAGATACCGTTTTCCGGGGACGGCCTCGGGAAGGTACAAAAGGCTCAGGTTGGCGATCCGGTGCTCATCGAGCACCGCTGTAAGTCCGGTGCGGTAGGTGGTGCCGTGCCATTGGCTTCCGTTCAGAAACGCCACAACATCTTCCGGCAGCGGATCGCCCTTTTCCACATCCGTTACGAGGGAAAACTCCACTTGAACAGCCGTGCCAGTATTATCGTCGTTCAGCTCATACAGCGCCATTTCATACTGCGGACCCAGCGCGATACCGAAAAATTCGATGAAAGTTGATAAAACATTCTGCGATCCTGATGTGCTGTCCAATTCCGTTTTTCTCCTCTCCGCGCATCCATAACCGAAGATGCCGTATATATTTTATGGTATCACATTTCGCAGCCGTGTGCAAGCCAGTCGCCCCGGAGGAAAAGAGGAGCGAAAGCATCAGCTTTCGCTCCTTCTGGTTTTTTGCTGTAAGAGCCGGTCCCTTACTTGAATTCGGGCACGTAGTGGCTGTTGAAGTGGGAATCGGCACGTCCCCATTCGCGCTTGTCCATGCCCTTGAAGTTCGAGCCGTTTTTATAGAGCTTCCCAAGCGTCTGGGCAATGATTTCCATATGGCTGTTCGTATACACACGGCGGGAGATCGCGATGCGGACATAGTCGATCTCCGGCAGATGGATGGTGCCGTCCTCCATCTTCACAGCGAACGCCGAAGCGCCGAGCTCCGCGATGCGGATGCCGCTTTCGAGATAGCAGTCGGCGGCGAGGCACAGGCCGGGGAACTTTTCCGGGGCAATGTCCGGATAGAACTTGCGCGCGTCGATGTACACGCCGTTGCCGCCGGTGGGACGGACGTAGGGAATGCCGAACTCGTCGAGACACTCACCGAGGTACTTGACCTGGCCGATACGGCCCTTCAGATACTCATAGTCGGAGCCTTCGTACATGCCGACGGCGATCGCTTCGAGATCGCGTCCGGCCAGTCCGCCGTAGGTCTGGAATCCCTCGTGCGCCATGTTGCTGATGGCGGCGCGCTCGTACAGCGCCTTGTCGCGGCAGCAGAAGAAGCCGCCCATATTCACGAGACCGTCCTTCTTGATGGACATAACGGCGCCGTCAAAGTGGGAGAACATCTCGCGGGAAATGTCCCGGATGTCCATGTCCTTGTAGCCCTCTTCGCGCTCTTTGATGAAGTAGCAGTTCTCAAAGCACCGGGCGGCATCAGCATAGTAGGTCAGGCCGTGCTTGTGCGCGATCTCGCCGCACTCGCGGATGTTTGCCATGGAAACCGGCTGACCGCCGTTGGTGTTGCAGGTGATGGTCATAATGACGTTGCCGACCTCGCCCTTGTGTTCAGTAAGGAAACGGTCAAGCTTTTCGGGGTCCATATTGCCCTTGAACGGGTGCTCGAGCTGGCTGTCATAGCCGGGCGCGGCCAGCAGATCCTCCGCCCACATGTTGTACTCCATTGCAGCGCCGCGGGTGGAGTCGAATGCCATATTGGTCACGACGTACTTGTATTCCGGGTGGCCCGTATACATCATGCGGGCCAGCAGGAGGTCAGCGGCGCGGCCCTGATGCGTGGGAACAACGAACGGGAAGCCCGTTACATCCTGAATAGCCGCTTCAAATCGATAGAAGCTCTCGCAGCCAGCGTAGGACTCGTCGCCCATCATGATGGCCGCCCACTGCTTGTTGCTCATAGCGGACGTGCCGGAGTCCGTCAGACAGTCGATGTAAACGTCTTCCGCTTTCAGCTGGAACACGTTCCACGAAACCTTCTCCAGCGCGGCACGGCGATGCTCCGGCGTCGTCGTTTTCAGCATTTCCACGGCCTTGATGCGGAAGGGCTCGGCATACTTGTAAGACTGCATAGACATAATTTTTTCTCCTCGTATAATAAGTTTTAAAGTTAAAAAATTCAGGTATCAGCAGGCTTTGAGGTGCCCGTGATACAATAGCTGTAGGACAGCAGGGTCAAGTTCTGGGTTCTCCAGTTGAGCCGTAAGGCTGCTTCACAAAAAGTCCGTCCCCCTGAGCCGGAAGTTAGCTGCAAACTCATTGGCTGTTTGCCAGAACGCAGGCCGCCCTTTCAGCAGTGAGGGATATCGCATTGGCCGGTTCTGGAATGATTCTGATACGCGAGGTTGCGGATGCTCCGGTTATCATGGGTATCTCAAAGCCTGCTGGCCTGAAATTTCCATGTGGGGAGGTGAAAATTGTGACTTCATTATTCGTTGGCATTGATGTGAGCAGCAAGAACAATGTAGCCTACCTGATGAAGCCGGACGGCAACAAGCATTCCAGTTTTTCAGTGCTGAACAACTTGGGAGGTGCTAAACTGTTGTCGGAGAAAATCGTGTCGGCACTTCATTCCATGCAGCTCAACGATGTGGTAATCGGTCTGGAAGCCACCTCCATCTACGGGGACAGCCTTGTTTACGCGCTCCGTGAAGATGGCAGCCTGGGCCGGTTCCAGCGGAAAATCCATGTTCTGAACCCCAAACAGGTTCGGAAGTTTAAGGATTCCTATCCTGACCTGCCAAAGAATGACTGGGTGGATGCCTTTGTGATTGCCGACCATCTCCGTTTCGGCAGAATTGCCAAGGAGGTTTATATGGACGACTATCGCTACCAGGCACTCAGAACGCTTACCAGGGCCAGATTTGATATTATTCAGAACCTGACCCGTGAAAAACAGCGGTTTGCTAACTACCTGTTTCTCAAATGCTCTGGTATCGCTCAGGCCAAGAACATTCAGAATACCAGTTCCACCACGATTGCGCTCATGGAACACTTTGAGACCGTGGATGACCTTGCAAATGCTGATTTGGACAAGCTGACGGCCTTTATTTCCGAAGCAGGCCGAGGCAGATTTATCGACCCGGATGCTACCGCCAAAGCGGTGCAGGCTGCGGCCAAAGGCTCCTACCGTCTGCCAAAGACAGTAAACGATACTGTGAATCAGGCCATGGCTGTCTCTATCGCTTCCATGCGGGCATTGAAGGAACAGGTCAAGGTGCTGGACAAAGCCATTGAGCAGCAGTTTGAGATCATCCCCAATACCCTGACCTCCATTCCCGGCATTGGCAAGGTCTGCTCCGCCGGTATCATCGCCGAAATTGGTGACATCCACCGTTTCAGCTCTCAGGCGTCTGT
>CAVIVK010000166.1:0-2849 GCA_963645975.1 Bifidobacteriaceae bacterium
TAGCGTGCAGGCGTTCCGCTCGCTCGACTATACCGACGAAGCGCCCGCCTACGTCCTCAAGGACGGCGATGAATCGCTCGCCAAAATCACACTCTCCGGCAGCGACGTGAACTGGGCGGTATCCGATGTGGAGCTTGAGCTGGAGGGAACAAAATCCGCTTCGGTCGAGGTTGCCGTCGGCAGCAAGGTCTTCTGCAACGGCATCGAGCTTGGCAGCGAGTACGCCGGCGAAACGCAGAACAACTTCTCCTATGAACCGCTCAAGGATAAGCTCATCAACCCCGTTTCGTGGACGACGTATACGGTGGACGGTCTCCTGATCGAGCCGGAGCTGACTGCCGAGCCGCCCGAGGGATGCAGCGTTACGAAAACCGCCGAGGGCGATTTCATGCTTTGTCTTGACGGGGCAGACGCTGAACAATACACCACGCGCGCGGTAAGCTTTGTGAAGGCGTATCTCACCTATTATATGAACGGCTACAACGGCACCTGGGGCAATCTCTACGCCGCGCTCGCCTATCTTACGCCCGGCACACAGGCTTACACCGACTTGCAGGATACCTACAACGGCGTCGTTTGGAATACCGCCTACGGCAACATCGACGTTTCCAATACCACCGCTTCGGGCGTTGTGATCTGGGCGGACAACTGCTACAGCGTGGACGTCACCTATGACGCCAACTGCACGCACAATGGACAGGCCATCGACTATGCCGACGCCACCATGCGCATCTATTTCCTGCAGACCGACGCCGGTTTTGTCATCAGCAACTACGAAACTCTCTGATAAAGGCAGGGTAAAAAGCGAAATGAAAGTTACCGCTGTCGTCCCCTCCTACGAGCCGGACGAAAAGCTCATTCAGGTCGTGGACGGTCTGCTGGCCGAGGGGTTTGACGATATTGTCGTCGTCAACGACGGCAGCCACGAAGGGCATCTTCAGCCCTTTGCGGAGGCTGCCTCCCGCCCCGGCGTCACGGTGCTGCGGCACGAAGTGAACAAGGGAAAAGGCCGCGCAATGAAAACGGCGTTTGCCTGGTGCGTGGAAAACCGCCCAGACATCGACGGCGTCGTCGTCGTGGACGGCGACAACCAGCACCGCCCCAAGGACGCCATGGCCGTCGCCGAGGCGATGTGCCGCGAGCCGGACAAGCTCTGGCTCGGCGTGCGGGATTTCTCGCTGGAGCAGGTCCCGCTGCGCAGCAAGCTCGGCAACAAGATCACGCGCAGCTTTATGAAGCTCGCCTGCGGCGTCGGCGTGACCGACACACAGACCGGTCTGCGCGCCATCGCCCGTAAGCACCTGCCGCTGATGTGCTCCATCGGCGGCGAGCGGTACGAATACGAAACGCAGATGCTCCTCTCACTCAAGGGTGCGGGGCTCGGCGTCGGCGAGGTCGTGATCGATACCGTGTACATCGACGAGAACCAGACCAGCCACTTCAACACCGTGAAGGACTCCTGGCGGATCTACAAGCTCATTTTCCGCCACATTTTCCATGGGGATCAAAAGGAGTAACACCGTCTTGAAATCGTTTCTCCGTTTTTCCGGCAGCAGCGGTATTTGCTTTCTGCTGGATTATGGCCTTTTCACGCTGCTGAACTCCGTGCTTCTCGTCTCCCTGCCGGACGGCACACGTGAGCTTTGCGCGACCTATGGCGCGCGCGTCGTCTCTGCCGTGACAAATTTTCTGCTCAACCGGCTGCTCGTATTCCATGATAAGGGTGCGGCGGGGCGGTCGATCTGGCGGTACACGCTGCTCGCCGTTGTTCAGGCAAGCCTCTCAGCGGTGCTCGTTTCGGTGCTGCAGGATCTCACGCATGCGACGAATCTTCTCGAAACCGTCATCAAGATCCCGGTGGACGGTGTGCTTTTCCTCGCGAGCTACCAGATCCAGAAGCGCTGGGTTTTTCGACAGGACAGAGATCAATGAGATTATTCCGTATGCCCGAAATACGGCATACGGAATTTTCTGTTTTGCCAGGAGTGCATGAAAAATTGCTTGCTTTTTACTGCTGGCTGTGATAACATATTTAAGCGCAAAAAAGTTTTCTTTTACAATAGAAAGGATTGAAATTTCGTGAACGGTCTTGTTCTTGCTTTCACCATCATCCAGCTTCTCGCCGCCATCTTTCTGATCGTCGTCGTGCTGCTCCAGTCTGGAAAGAGCTCCGGCCTGTCCGGCGCTGTTGCCGGCGGTGCGGAAACCTTCTTCTCCAAGGGAAAGGCGAAAACGCTCGACGGTACTCTGGCGAAGATGACCAAGTGGGTTGCGCTCGCGTTCGTCGTTCTCACGCTGGTGCTGAATCTGCTGCACTAATTCTCGACTTTTCCAAAGCCCCGGAAGTAAGGACTTCCGGGGTTTTTTGCGTGAACCAAACGGACGCTATATTCGTCCTATGGTCGTACATTTTTTATACCGAGGTGCATCCCCATGAAACTTTGGAAAACCATCGCTTTTCTGCTCGCCTTCGCCTGTCTGGTTTCGACTGCGGGCTGCGGCGCAGCGCCGGAGAGCACGCCGGAGGCATCCGCTACGCCTACGGTGACCGCAACGCCCGAACCGACGGCCACGCCTCTCCCCACCCCGACCGCAACGCCTGAACCGATGTTCACAAACCCGTTGACTGGCGAGCGGACGGATACCGACTACAGCCAGTCGCGTCCCGTCGCGATCATGGTGGAGAACAACTGCTGGGACGACGGCACGCTCATCGCGCAGGGCGGCCTTTCCCAGGCAGCCATCGTCTACGAGATGCAGGTGGAGTCCATCACGCGCAACATGTTCCTCTTCATGGATACGGACGGGCTGAACAACGTCTTCCCCATCCGAAGCGCGCGCAGCTATTT
>CAVIVK010000167.1:0-5527 GCA_963645975.1 Bifidobacteriaceae bacterium
AGATCGCCGTGAGCGGCGTGCGCAGGTCATGTGATATTGCCCGCAGGAGATTGGCGCGCATGCGCTCAGACTCTGCCTCCATGCGGATGCGCTCCTGCCGCTTGAGCGTCGCCGTCAGCGTGTTGACCGTGAGCGAAACAGTAAGCATCGTGAGAAAGGTGAGCGGATAGCCGGATAGTGAAAAGTTAAAATCCATATATGGATAAGTAAAAACATAATTCACCGCAAAGACGCTCAGAAGCGATACGAGAGAACCGCAGAGATACCCGTCCGTCAGCAGCGACACAAGAAGCACGCAGAGCACATACACCAGCGGGACGTACGTTTCGTTCCGCTCAAGGCTGACCTTATCTACTCCGAAGCGCTGCAGCAGCGCGCAAAGCAGCGTCGTCAGGGCAAAAAGCCCCACCGTGATTCCGGCGCTCTTCCAGGTCACCGTCCAGTTTTCCTTCTTCAGCACCGCGAATCCCCCCGAAAACATTGTACCATAGAACGGATAAAAAATTTGTTAGGATTTTTACAAAGAGAGCGCATCCACGGCGCGGACGAGAAAACATTCACGGTAGGCTCGCGAAAGGCGCTTGTGCGCGGCAGACGCCGCAGCCTGCTCCTCAAAAATGCCGAACACCGCGCTTCCCGTACCGGTCATCACCGCGCCGAGAGCGCCGTCGTCCAGCAGCGCGCCGCGGATCGCGCCGATCTCCGCGCTGCTGCGCGGCAGCGCCTCTTCAAAAACGTTGTACATTCGCCGTGCGACGCCGCACAAATCTCCGTTGCGCAGCGCGGCGCAAAGCCCCTGCGTATCCGGGTGCGCCGTGACGCGGCGTTTATCGATACGGCCGAAGAGTTCCGCCGTGGAAACGGAAAACGGCGGCTTGCATATTACAATCCATCCGCCCGGAAGCTCCGGCAGCGGCGAGAGGATTTCCCCACGCCCTTCGGCGAGCTTCATGCCGCCAGTAACACAGTACGGCACATCCGAGCCAATCGTAAGGGCAAGAGAGCACAGCCGTTCTGCCGGGAAATTTGCTCCGGTGAGCCCATTGAGTGCGCGAAGGACCGCCGCGGCGTCCGTGCTGCCGCCCGCCATACCCGCGCCGACCGGCACTCTTTTTTTTATGCGGATGTCCGCGCCGAGAGACGCGTCACCCGTGGCATCAAAAAAAACGCGCGCTGCACGCACGGCAAGATTGCGCTCGTCCCGCGGCAGCCACGGAAGCGAGCACGCCGCTTCGATCTTCCCGTCGGCGCGGAGAGAGACTTCCACATCGTCCCAAAGCGAGACGCTTCCCATGACCATGGTGAGATCGTGGTAGCCGTCCGCGCGCTTCGCATGGACGTCGAGAGAATAGTTCAGCTTGGCATAGCCCTTTTCGTTTACCGTCATAAGAGCGCACCCCTTTTCTTATTTTGCATTTTACCGTATTTCTTTTATCAATGCAACATTTCCGGCTTTGTCGCGTTTTTTTACATTTTGTTCGCACACGGTGTTCCATCTTCGCTATAATTGGTATATAATAGTATTTTAGAAAATTGGGCAATTCTTGCCGTACATACAGGGAGGCTGCTAATATGGCAAAAAAAGTACTGGTAGTTGAGGATGACAGCAACATTGCGGAACTGCTGCGCCTGTATCTCGAAAAGGACGGGTTCGACGTGTTTCTCGCCGCCGACGGCGGAGAGGGCATCCGCCGCGCGCAGGAGCTTCAGCCGGATCTCATTCTGCTCGACATCATGCTGCCGGTCGTGGACGGCTGGGTCGTCTGCTCCGAGGTTCGGAAAACCTCCAATGTGCCGATCATCATGCTGACCGCGAAGGGTGAAACGTTTGATAAAATCTCGGGGCTCGAAATGGGCGCGGACGACTATGTAACGAAACCGTTCGAGGTTAAGGAACTGATGGCGCGCATCCACGCCGTCATGCGCCGCAGCGAGCCGGAGGCCACACCGCACGCGGCGGAAAAGCGGCTCGTCTTTGATAAGCTCGTGATCGATCTTGACTCCTACGAGCTCATCGTGGATGGCAAGCGCGTGGAGGCGCCCCCCAAGGAGATGGAGCTTCTCTACCATCTCGCCTCCTCCCCCAACCGCGTTTTCACCCGCAACCAGCTGCTTGACGAAGTGTGGGGCTTTGACTATTTCGGCGATTCCCGCACCGTGGACGTCCACATCAAGCGCCTGCGCGAAAAGCTCGAGGGCGTTTCGGATAAGTGGTCGCTCAAGACGGTCTGGGGCGTCGGGTACAAGTTCGAGTCGGTCGAATAAGCCATGCACAGAACGTACTTCCGAACCTTCACCACAACCGCGGCGATGGTTCTCGTGAGCTTTCTGCTCATCGGCGCAGCCTTCGGCTTTGCGAGCCGGCAGGTGTTCGTGTCCGAAGCGCGGGAGAGCATGATGACAAACTCGCGCGAGATATCGCGCATGGCGGTCGCCTACGCCGCCGAGGGCGATCTCCGCTCGCTGGAGCTGCGCATGACGCTCAGCACCATCGGCGCAAGCACGAACCAGCACATTTTCATCGTTAATCCCTCCGGGTATATCATCACCTGCTCGGACTCCGCCGTTTTCTGTGAGCACATCGGGAAGCGTCTCGACGAGAGCGTGTCGGCGATTTTGCCCGAGTCCGGCACGATCACCTCACTCGGCACGCTGGGCGGGTTTTACGCAAGCGAACATTATACTGTTATATCCGCTCTCACCGATGACGGTACGCTTCTCGGCCATCTGTTCGTTTCCAAGGATACAGGTACTGCGCTCTCCATCTGGGAAACGATTGTGCCGCTCTTTTTCTTCATAAGTCTCATCGTCCTCTGTCTCGCGCTTATTTTCAGCTACGCAAGCTCAAAGTATTTCGCGAAACCCCTCCGCGATATGGCGGATGCGGCGCGGCGCTTTGGCCGCGGCGAGCTGGATGTGCGCGTGGAGCCGACCGACAGCACCGACGAGATCGGCGAGCTGACGGAAGCCTTCAACTCCATGGCGGATTCACTCGAACAGTCGGAGACGAAGCGGCGTGAATTTATTGCGAACGTATCGCACGAGCTGAAAACGCCGATGACGACGATCTCCGGCTTTGCCGACGGTATTCTTGACGGAACGATCCCGCCGGAATCGGAGAAGAAGTATCTCCAGATCATCTCCTCGGAGACGAAGCGGCTGGCGCGTCTCGTGCGCAGCATGCTGGAGCTCTCCCGCCTGCAGGCGAAGGACCGCGCAACGCTCCTCAAAAGCAGCTTTGACATTTCCGAGCAGCTCCGGCTCACGCTCATCACGTTTGCCGACAAGATTGATCAGAAGCATCTGGATGTGGAATTCAACGTTCCCGAAGAGGCGATCAACGTTCTCGGCGATGTGGACGCCATCACGCAGGTCATCTACAATCTGCTCGATAACGCCATCAAATTCTCCCGCGAAAATTCGCAGCTCACCATCTCGCTCTGGAAGGACAACAAGAAGGCATATGTCTCCGTCCGGAACTGCGGCAGCACGATTCCGGAGGCGGAAATTCCGCTTCTCTTTGACCGCTTCCACAAATCCGACCGCAGCCGCAGCCAGGATCGCGACGGTGTCGGTCTCGGCCTTTATATCGTCAAAACCATTTTGAATAACCACGGCGAAGATATTGCCGTGACAAGCCGCCAGGGTGTGACCGACTTTGTGTTCACACTTGCACTCAAACCGTAAAGAGGCGGAAAGGAGTTTTATGGAAAATCAGGAATCTATATGGTACGCCTGCTCCGGCGACGCGCCGCAGCCCCCTGTGCCAGTCAATGCGCCCACCGGGAAACCAAAGCGGAAAATGCCCGCCTGGGGTATCGCGGTGATCATCGTCTGCGTGGCGGCGCTGATCATCGGCTCGTGTCTGATCTTTCGCAACAACGCGCCGCTTTTCACCGCTACGCCGGGCTCTGCGGGCGAGCTGCCGGACGATTACAAATCGTTTTTTGAAAATTACTTCACCGCAAACGAAGATACGGCGGAGTGCACCATCCCAACGGTGCAGACGACGGAGCGCATAACGCTCACACTCTCCCCGGCGGGCGAGGCGCCGCTTTCCGCACAGGAAATTTATGAACGCTGTGTTCCCTCCATCGTCGCAGTATCGGCTTTCCCGGATGAGACATCGGACGACAGCTATTACTGGGGCTCCGGTGTTGTTCTCACCGAGGACGGATATGTTCTCACGAACTCCCACGTTGTGGAAGGCACATGCCGCGCGCGCATCACGCTCTGGGACGATACGGAGTACGACGCGCTACTCGTCGGCTATGATCCCCGTACCGATATTGCCGTATTGAAGATCGACGCGCACGGCCTCACCGCCGCGGAGTTTGCTTCCACCGATTCACTCCTTGTCGGCGACGCTGTATATGCCATCGGGAACCCGCTCGGCAAGGAATTTCGCAGCACGATGACCGAGGGCATCATCTCCGGCATCAACCGCGACATTTCGCACAACGGCGTGACGAACAGCCTGCTCCAGACCTCTGCGCCGATCAACGAGGGCAACTCCGGCGGCGCGCTCATCAACGTTTACGGGCAGGTCATCGGCATCACCAATATGAAAATGAGCAACCAGTATATCGGCTCGGTATCCATTGAGGGTGTGGCGTTTGCCATCCCGTCCGGCACCGTTAAGACGATTGCGGACAGCCTGCTCGAATCCGGCGAGGTCCGCGGCCGCCCGGCGCTCGGCATCACCGTCGGTAAAGTGCCGCAGGCAGCGATGGAGGAATACGACCTTCCCGCCGGTCTCTATGTGAGCGCTGTTTCGGAAGGCTCCGACTGCGCAGCCCAAGGCATCTTGGCCGGAGACGTGCTCCTTGCCGCAAACGGCACGGAGCTTTCCGCCAACGAGGATCTCACCGGCATCATTGCCGGTCTCACCGTCGGCGACGAGATCACGCTTACCGTATGGCACGAGGGCGAAACGCGCGATATCACCGTGAAGCTCGTGGACGTTAACGATGTTTATTGATACTGCTATGGAAAGGGATAGAACCATGAACGAAAAGATCATTGAAAACTTTCTTTCTCTCTGCGCCATCCCGCACAAGTCTCACCATGAGGAGAAGATCAGCCAGTTTCTCTATGACTGGGCCGTGAAAAAGGGTCTCGCCGCCGTGCACGATGAGGAAGGCAACGTTATCATCGATAAGCCCGGTACCGCCGGACACGAAGACGCACCGCGCACCATTCTGCAGGCGCATATGGACATGGTCGTCGTCTGGGAGGACGGCATGGACTTCGATCCTTTGAACGATGCCATCACCGTCATCAACGACGGCAAAACGCTCAAGGCAAAGGGCACGTCTCTCGGCGGCGACGACGGCGCAGGCGTTGCGCTTGCGATGTCCATTTTAGAGGATGAGTCTGCCGTACACGGCCCGATCCGCGCGATCTTCACCGTAGACGAAGAGGACGGCATGTCCGGCGCGGACAATCTCGACCCGAAGCATCTGGACGCCAAATACCTCATCAATCTCGACTGGGAGGAGTTCGGCTCGCTCTGCAATTCGAGCGC
>CAVIVK010000167.1:6248-8894 GCA_963645975.1 Bifidobacteriaceae bacterium
GAAATGTCCGTCGAGCCGGTGCACGCCGGTCTCGAGTGCGGCAGCTTCTCCTCCGCGAATCCTGCGCTCGACATCATTTCCATCGGCCCCGACATTCTGGACATTCACTCCACGCGCGAAACGCTCGTGCTTGATACCGTATACGGCTGCGACACGCTCATCCGCGCCATTTTAAAGGAGATCGCTGAACAAAAAGCATGAAAACCTACGACGCCGGAAAATTTGATATTGCCGTCATCGGCGCCGGTCACGCAGGCATTGAAGCCGCGCTCGCCGCGGCGCGGCTCGGGCTGCGCACCGTATGCTTCACGGTGAATCTCGACAGCGTCGGCAACATGCCGTGCAATCCTGCCATCGGCGGCACGGGCAAGGGGCATCTCGTCCGCGAACTCGACGCGCTCGGCGGCGAGATGGGCAAGGCGGCGGACGCCGCGGGCATCCAGTTCCGGATGCTCAACCGCGGCAAGGGCCCCGCCGTCTATTCCCTGCGCGTGCAGGCCGACCGGCGGCGCTATCAGGAGCTCATGAAGGAAACGCTTGAGACGCAGGAGAATCTTGTGCTGCATCAGGCGGAAATCGTCTCCATTGGCCTTACGGACGGATGTGTTTCCTCCGTCACAACACACACGGGCGCGGTATACGCGGTGCGCGCTGTTGTTGTTGCGACCGGGACGTATCTCGGCGGGCGAACGATCGTGGGCGACGTTGTGCGCACCTCCGGGCCGGACGGGCTCGCCGCGGCAACGGAGCTCACAAAATGCCTGGTGGATATGGGGCTTCGTCTCCGCCGGTTCAAAACCGGCACGCCGCCGCGCGTGAACGCGCGCAGCGTACGTTTTGATGAAATGCAGCTTCAGCCCGGCGACGAGGAGATTGAGCCGTTTTCCTATTCCACCGATGCCGCGGCGCTGCAAAACCGCGCCGTATGCTGGCTTACCTACACCAACCCGCGCACGCACGAGATCATCCGCGCCAATCTTGACCGCAGCCCGCTTTTCAACGGCATCATTGAGAGCACCGGCCCGCGTTACTGCCCTTCGATCGAGACAAAGATCGTCACGTTCCCGGATAAGGAGCGCCATCAGCTCTTCATTGAGCCCATGGGTCTGCACACGCAGGAGCTGTATATTCAAGGGCTCTCCTCTTCCCTGCCGGAGGATGTGCAGATCGAGGTTGTCCGCTCCATTCCGGGACTGGAAAACGCCGAAATGCAGCGCTGCGCTTACGCCATCGAGTACGACTGTGTGGATCCTACGGAGCTGCGCGCCACGCTCGAGAGCAAGAAAATCCCCGGGCTTTACGGCGCAGGGCAGTTCAACGGCTCCTCCGGCTACGAGGAAGCTGCCGTGCAGGGCTTTGTGGCGGGCGTAAACGCCGCACTCAAGCTTAAGAACGAAGAACCTTTGATCCTCCGCCGCTCAGACGGCTACATCGGCACGCTTATCGACGATCTTGTCACCAAGGGAACGGAAGAGCCGTACCGCATTATGACCTCGCGCAGCGAGTACCGCCTGCTCCACCGGCAGGATAACGCCGATGAGCGGCTCACACACATCGGCCACCGCGTCGGCCTCATTTCCGACGAACGGCTTGCCGCCGTGCAGGAAAAATACGCCGCCGTGGCGAAAGAGCGGCAGCGGCTCGAACATACGCACCTCGCCCCCGGCGAAGCGATCAACGCGCTGCTGCGAGAAAAGGGCACGGCGGAGATTGTCTCCGGCGCTTCGCTCGCCGATCTCCTGCGCCGCCCGCAGATTGAATATGCCGACCTTCTGCCGTTTGACCCGGAGCGTCCGGCGCTGCCGCGCGCCATCGGCGAGGAGGTATCCATTACACTCAAGTATGAGGGTTATATCCGCCGCCAGCTCAAGCAGGTAGAAGATTTCCAGCGCATGGAAGAGCGTCCTCTGCCCGAGGATATTGACTATGCCGCCGTTCCGGGACTTCGTACCGAGGCGCGGCAGAAGCTTGCCGCCATCCGTCCCGTAAGCTTCGGGCAGGCGTCGCGAATTTCCGGCGTGTCCCCCGCGGATATGACCGCACTCATGATCTACACCGAGAGCGGAAAGGAGCGCCGCCATGGATAAGGTCGTTCTCGGGCTCTCCGGCGGCGTCGATTCCGCCGTCGCCGCGCATCTGCTGCGCCAATCGGGGCTGGAGGTTTACGGGCTCTATCTCGATAACGGTCTCCCCGGCGCAGACGCCGCGCGCGAGGCCGCCGCGTCGCTCTCCATTCCGCTCACGATCGCCGACAGCCGCGAGGCGATGGAAAAATACGTCTGCGCCCCGTTTGCCGCGGCGTATCTCCGCGGTGAGACGCCGAACCCCTGCATTCTCTGCAACCCGGCGGTCAAATTCCGCGCTCTGCTGAATGAGGCGCAGCGCATCGGAGCGAAATACATTGCCACCGGACATTACGCCCGAACGGAAAACGGCGTCATTTATCGCGGGCAGCCGGAAAACGATCAGAGCTACATGCTCTGCCGTCTGACGCCGGACGAGGTAAACGCCCTGCTGCTGCCGCTCGCGCCGTACAAAAAGACCGAGGTACGCGCGCTGGCGGAAGAGCTGAAGCTGCCGGTTGCGCACAAGCCGGACAGCATGGATATCTGCTTCATTCCCGACGGCGATTACGCCGCCTGGATC
>CAVIVK010000167.1:8937-10780 GCA_963645975.1 Bifidobacteriaceae bacterium
GCATGGATATCTGCTTTATCCCGGACGGCGACTACGCCGCCTGGATCGAGCGGCGCGGCATCACGCCCCCGCCGGGGAATTTTGTTTTAGACGGCAAAGCCGTGGGAAAACACCGCGGCATTCATCACTATACCGTCGGCCAGCGCCGCCACTTTGGCGTCGGTTTTGGAAAACGCGTGTATGTTTCCGATATTTGCCCGGAGACAAACGAAGTCCGCCTCTCCTCCGACGATGCCGCCGTATGGCGAGAGAGCTTCCGCGTGCGCGACGTAAACTGGCTCGTGCCGCCGGAAGACGAGATCGTATGCGGTGTTCGCATCCGTCATTCGCGCCGTGAGATGCCCGTCGGAACCGTAGCGCCGGACGGAGACGGCGCGCTCGTCCGTTTTCCCGCGCCGGTACGCGCCCCCACCCCCGGCCAGACCGCCGCTTTTTACGATGGTGAGCGTCTGCTCGGCGGCGGATTTATTGTAAAATAGCAAAAGAGAAGGCTTTTCGCCTTCTCTTTTTGTTTTTTCTGTGCATTTACTTTAGCATGGTAGCGTGCTAATATACTACCATATTAAATTAATCACAGGAGAGACCCACCATGAAAAAGATTCTTACCATCGCGCTCACCCTTTGTCTGCTTGTAACGGCGCTGGCCGGCTGCGGCAGCGGCGCCCCCGCCGCTTCCAATCCGACCACCGCTCCCACCGAAGCTCCGGCGGAGGCAACTGCGGAGGCCACGGCGGAGCCCGCCGCTGAAGGCGGCAAGCTGATCGTCGGCTTCGATGCTGAGTTCCCCCCGTTCGGCTACATCGCCGAGGACGGCAGCTATGACGGCTTTGATCTCGCGCTTGCGCAGGAGGTCTGCGCGCGGCTCGGCTGGGAGTATGAGGCTGTGGCGATCGACTGGGCGTCGAAGGACGCCGAGCTCAAGGCCGGAAACATCAATTGCATCTGGAACGGCTTCACCTGCACCGGCCGCGAGGACGAGTACACCTGGTCGGACGCCTACATCGATAACAGCATCGTCGCTATCGTCCGCGCTGACTCCGGCATTGAGTCCCTCGCTGATCTTGCCGGAAAGACCGTTATGGTTCAGTCCGCTTCCTCCGGTCTGGACGCTCTCACCGCAAACGAGGAGCTGACCGCCTCCTTCGGTGAACTTGTGCAGCTGCCCGATTACAACACCGGCTTCCTGGAGCTGCGTCAGGGCACGGTGGATGCCGTTATCGTTGATGTCGGCGTCGGCAACTACCAGATCGCTAACACCGAGGGCGACTACGTTGTCCTCTCTGAGCCTGTCTCCGTAGAGCAGTACGCCGTTGGCTTCTATCTCGGCAACGAGGCGCTGCGCGATGCCGTAAACGAGCAGCTGCTCGCCATGGCGGAGGACGGCACGATGATGAGCATTGCCGAGAAGTATGTCGACAAGGGACTCTCTCTGGATAGTCTCTGCCTCTGCAAGTAAAACATTCCGGGTGTGATATCCCCGCGCGGAGACGCGAAAGCGTCTCCGCGCCAACCTGTCTACGGAAAGGAGCGATCCGATGAGCATTCAAACCATGCTGGTCTCTCTCTCACAGGCGTTTCTCACAACGCTTGCTATATTCTTTCTCACGCTGCTCGGCTCGCTGCCGCTCGGTCTTGTCGTCTACTTTGCGCGCAAAAGCCGCTTTTCGCCGCTCCGGTGGCTCACGAAGGTATATATCGCCATCATGCGCGGCACGCCGCTCATGCTGCAGGTCATGGTCGTGTACTATGGACCGAGCCTTCTGCTCGGCATGACGCTGCCCCGGAACTGGCGCTTTGCCGCCGTGATCGTTGCGTTTGTCATCAATTATGCCGCGTATTTTGC
>CAVIVK010000168.1:0-1804 GCA_963645975.1 Bifidobacteriaceae bacterium
ATTCTGATGCATTATACCGCGCCGGAATCAAAAACATGCCACAACCGTGTCGAGGAGTTTTTCCCAGAAAAGCCGCAGACCTTGTCCGCGGCGCTCGTGAAGCACCGTTGCCCTGTCGGAAAGCTCGGCGGTGCCGTTATTGCGCTGGTCGAGCCGCGGCGGCTGCATACCGAGCGTTTCCACGGCATAGCTCTCCACGGCGGAAAGGCTCTCCGCTCTCTCGGTTTCCACGAGGAGCGTCCGCTCCTCCGCTTTGAGCTCCGAGATCCGCTCCGATACGGCGACAAGCTCGTCGTTCATCGCGGTGAGTTTTGCCTGTCCGGTCAGGGAGCCGACAAGCAGGAGCATTGCCGCAACCGCGGCGGCGCCAAAGGCTAGGGCGCTGCGGAAGGTTTTTTTCCGCGCCGGTTTCTCTTCCGGTTCATCCTCTATATGTCCATCCCAGTACCGCCCGGCGAACCGCTCGGCGATCAGGGGCAGTTCCTTGGTGTCCTCGTCCAAAACAGGAAAGGCACGCGTTGCCTCCGCGCTTTCCACGCAGGGGGCAAATACCGCGGTTTTTTCTTCGGTGATTTTCGCTTTCACAGGGGTTTCCTCTCAGAGCCTTTCGGCCACACGCAGCCGCGCGCTGCGCGCGCGGGGGTTATCGTTCAATTCCTCTTCCGAGGCCGTGATGGGCTTCGTCACGGTTTTCATCGTCTGCACAAAGCCGCACACGCACACCGGAAAATCGCGCGGGCAGGTGCAGCCGTCCTCGCGCTCACGGATGGCGGTTTTTACGATCCGATCTTCCAGCGAGTGGAAGCTGATGACGCACAGCCGCCCGCCCGGGGCGAGACGATCCATAGCGGCGAGGAGCATTTCCCGCTCCGCTTCCAGCTCGTCGTTCACGGCGATGCGTATCGCTTGAAAGCTGCGCTTAGCCGGGTGCTGCTTTTCTCGCAGCGCCGCGCCTGGCATGGCGCTTTTGATAATATCGACAAGCTCCAGCGTCGTTTCGATCGGTTTCTTTTCCCGGGCGCGGACAATGTTTGCCGCGATGCGATTGGCATACCTCTCCTCGCCATAGTCGCGCAGAATACGAACAAGCTCGCGCTCCGGCCATGTGTTCACGACCGTCGAGGCCGTCACCGGCGCACTTTGATCCATACGCATGTCAAGCGGCGCATCCGCCATATAGGAAAACCCGCGTTCGGCCTCGTCGAGCTGCGGTGAGGACACACCGAGATCGAAGAGCATACCGTTCACGCGCTCGATGCCGAGATCGTCCAGAATTTTTCCGAGCGAGCGGAAATTGCCGCGGACAAACGTGATGCGGTCCGCCCACGGCGCGAGGCGCACCTTCGAGCGCTCGATGGCAGTCTCATCCTGATCGATGGCGATGAGCCGCCCCGTTGTGAGACGCCTGGCAATCTCCATCGAGTGGCCGCCAAGACCGAGCGTACCGTCCACATAGATCCCGTCCGGCTGTATATTCAGGTTTTCAATGCATTCGTGCAGAAGCACGCTTTTATGTTCCGGCATATTAAAACTCCAGCTCTTCCATGACGGCGGCGATGTTCTCCGGCGTCATTTCCGCGTCGTGAATTTCGTTCCAGCGCGCGCTGTCCCAGAGCTCCGCATGGTTGTTGCAGCCGACGATGGTCACGTCCTTCGTAAGCCCGGCATAGTCCCGCAGATTCTGCGGCAGGAGAATGCGTCCCTGCGCATCCGCTTCACAGCGCGCGGCAAAAGCGAAAAGCGGGCGCATTTTGCGCTGCTTTACAAACGGCATTGCGTCCACCTTATCGGAAAAGCTCTGCCA
>CAVIVK010000168.1:1814-5640 GCA_963645975.1 Bifidobacteriaceae bacterium
GCTGTAGGCCGAAAGGCACCGATCCATCGATAGCGTCACATAGAAAACGCCGCCCAGTTCGTCCCGCAGGCGGGACGGCACGGCCAGACGCCCCTTGGCATCGAGCGTGTGCATATATTCGCCGGTCATTCGCAGCGCCCCCTTCTCAGCAGCTTTATGGGTAATGACGGCACTTTGCCCCACTTTGCCCCACTATGCTGTTTTATTATAAGAGGCGGAGGGCAAAAATGCAAGTGCTAAATTCCGTTCAGCCTGCGCGTTTTTCGCGAAAGGCGCTCTATATATTGTGCTAAAATGGCAAAACGCGCCGCCGGAGCGCACCATATGGTGCGCTCCGGCGGCTTCGGTTCTGTTATTGACAAATGGTTACGATTGAGCGGGCAAAATTCGCTTTTCAGGAGAATTTTCTCATAAAATCGCAGGATTTAGCCGTTGATAAACTCGCTGTCCTCCACGTCCTGCAGCGTGACGTCCGCCGTGCCTTCCGGCTGCTCCGGAGCAGCGGCGGCGCGGAACTGCGCGCGCGCCACGCGAACCTTTTCGAGCGACGCCGCGACGGTCTCCTCCGTCTGGCGGAGAGCGTCGTCCAGATAGCTGTTCGCTGCGCGCAGAAGCTCGCGGGACTTCGTTTCCGCTGTTTGGACGACCTCGTCGGCGCGGCGCTTGGCTTCCATATAAACACTCTGCTCATCGATCATCTGCGTGGCCTTGTCCTCGGCGCCGCGGCGGATATTGTCCGCCTCCTGCTTGGCGTTGGCGACAAATTCGTCGCGCGCATTGACAAGACGGCGCGCCTCGCTCAGCTCCATGGGGAGCGTTGCCTTGAGATCGTCGAGCAGGTTGAGCGCCTTGTCGCGCTCGACGATGCACTTATCGTTGCCCAGAGGGACGCCCCAGGCCTCCGCGATCATGTTGTAGAGCATATCAATGATGTCCAGCGCGTGGTTTTCCATGTATTTATTTCCTCCCGTTGAGTTTTATCATCAGGTCGTCGAGGATCTCTGCGGGGACAAAGCGGGAAATATCGCCGCCGTAGCTCGCAATCTCGCGCACAGTGGTGGAGCTGAGATACATGTATCTCTCATCCGAAGCCAGAAACACCGTCTCCACCCGGGTATTGAGCTTTTTATTCGTGAGCGCCATCATGAATTCGTATTCAAAATCGGACAGCGCGCGCAGTCCGCGCACGACGATGGGGTTTTCGTACCGGTCGGCGTAATCCACAAGCAGTCCTTCCCACATATCGACCTCGATATTGGGGATGGACGCGGTGGCGCGCCGCACCTGGTCGCAGCGCTCCTCGAGCGTGAAAGCGCAATGTTTTCCGGGGTTTGCCACCACGCAAACCACAACGCGCTCAAACATTTTGGATGCGCGGCGGATCACGTCGAGATGGCCAAGCGTGATCGGATCGAAGCTGCCGGGGCAAATGGCTGTCTGCATCAGTCGTTTCCTCTGGTTATAACCGTGAGTTTAATTTTCCCGTAACGGTACGTTTTCGTCGTACCGTATTCTGCCGGAAGAACCGGCAGAACCGTTTCCGGCCGGGTTTCGACCACCATTATACCACCGCGCGAGAGGATGTCAAACTCTTTCACCGCCTCCATCGCTTTCCCTTCAAGACCGGAGCCATAGGGCGGATCGAGGAAGATGAGATCAAACTTCTCGCCGGATTTCAGAATGCCGAGCGCGTCACATTGGAGTACGCGCGCCGCGAGACCGCAGCGGCGGAGATTTTCCTGCACAAGCCGGACGGAGTCCTTGGCGCTGTCAATAAAAACGCATTCCTTTGCGCCGCGGGAGAGCGCTTCAATGCCGAGCTGCCCCGTTCCGGCGAAGAGGTCAAGAACTTTGCGCCCCTCCACGTCGAACTGGATGATATTGAACATGGCCTCCTTCACCTGGTCGGTCGTGGGGCGGACATCCCTCCCCACCGGCTCAAGCAGACGGCGGCCGCGGCAGGTGCCGGTGATCACTCGCATGGTGTTTCCTCCTCGGTTTTGTGAAAATAATCGTATATGGCCTGCGCCGTGTTCTTCGGCACGGCCTTCGACAGTTCCTCCGCGCTCGCCGCACGGATGGCGCGCACCGAGCCGAAGGCTTTCAAAAGATCGTTTCTCCGTTTTTCCCCAACGCCGGGGATCTTATCAAGCGTCGAGCCGCGCACGCTGTCGCGCAGCGAGCGGTGGTACTCAATGGCAAAGCGGTGCGTTTCCTCCTGGATGCGCCCCACGAGCGCGAACGCCGCGGGATTTGCCTGAATGCCGATTTCGTGTCCCTCCGGCGTTATAAGAGCCCGGGTGCGGTGGCGATCGTCCTTCACCATACCGAACACCGGGAGGCTGAGCCCCAGCGCTTCGAGCGCTGTGCAGGCCGCGGAGGCATGTTCTGCGCCGCCATCGATGAATAAAACATCCGGTCTTGCAGAGAACTTGCCGTCCTCCTCGAGATAGTGCGTGAACCGCCGCGTGATGACCTCGCGCATGGAGCCATAGTCATCCGGCGTTTCGGTGCTGCGGATGCGGAACTTCCGGTAATCCCGCTTGAGAGGCTTTCCGTCCACATGCACCGTCATGGAGGCAACGATGCCCGTACTGCCGGTATTCGAGATATCATAGGCCTCGATCCGGTGCGGGAACTCCGTGAGCTGAAGCGCCTCCTGAAGCCATTGAAGCGTCTTGCTCCGGCGCTGCTCGGCGGTCGTAGAGCGCAAAATCTCCTCGCGGGCGTTCACCGCCGCTTTTTCCGCAAAGCGGGCGCGATCGCCGCGCTGCGGCACTTCCAGATACACGCGCCGCCCGGCCATGTCCGAAAGCCAGCGTTCGATGTCCTCCTTATCCTCTGGCTCAAACGGCAGGAGGATCGTTTTCGGCCAGCTTGATCGGTTTACATAATATTGACGCAGTAGGGCGGACAAAGCTTCCCCGTCCGTCTCCGTCGGGTCGTCGATGAGCGATACGTCCTTGCCGGACAGATCGCCGTTCGTATAATGCAGTACGGAAAAGCAGCTCTTTGCGCCGCGCACAAAGCCTACGGCGTCCGTGTCGGCGCGGGCAGCAGCGATGACACGCTGGCGGTTTTCGAGTGTGGACACCGCGCGCATCCGGTCTCGCAGCCGCGCGGCCTCCTCAAACCGGAGGTCTTCGGCGGCGGCGTTCATCTCCGTCTCAATGCGCCGGACGAGCTCCGCGCTGCGCCCTTCGAGAATATCCACAGCCTCGCCGATCGCGCGGCGGTATTCTTCCCCGCCCGGCTCGCCGCGGCACCAGCCGCGGCATGCGCCCATCTGGTACTGAAGGCAGGGGCGGTCCTTGCCGATGTCGCGCGGGAACACGCGGCGGCACGTGGGGAGGCCCAGCGTTTTGCAGAGCGTATCGATGATGCTCATCGTCTGCCCGCGGCCGCCGTAAGGCCCGAAGTATTTTGCCCCGTCCGGGTTCGCGCGGTTTGAGAGCGTAAAGCGCGGGTACGGCTCCCGCCGGTCAAGACGCAGGAACGGATAGCCCTTATCGTCCTTGAGGAGGATGTTGTAGTGCGGCTTGTGGCGCTTGATGAGCGAGTTTTCCAGCACGAGCGCTTCAAATTCCGTCTCGGCGATGATGACATTGAAGTCGTTCACGTGCGAGACCATCGCCGCGACCTTCGGCAGATGGTCGCCGCGGAAATAGCTCGTCACACGGTTTTTGAGCGCCTTGGCCTTGCCGACATAGATCACCTCGCCGGAAGCGTCCAGCATGATATAAACGCCCGGCAGCAGCGGCAGACGGTTGGCTTTCTCGCGCAGCTCCTCGATCTTGGTCACGGTATCCTCCGAAAAGTCTCAGAA
>CAVIVK010000169.1:0-5029 GCA_963645975.1 Bifidobacteriaceae bacterium
ATTGATTCCTTCAAGCAATGCATGCGTGTGCTCAAAGCAGGGGAGAAGCTTATCGTTTTCCCGGAGGGGACGCGCGTGCATGGCGACGCCGTCGTGGAGCCGAAATCCGGTGTGATCCACATGGCGGCGCGGCTGCATGTTCCGATTGTGCCGGTATACATCCCGCGCGACAAGAAGCTCTTTCACAAGGTCCCCACGGTTGTCGGCAAGCCGTATTACCCGGAGATGAGTGAGCATCGCGACTACGACCGGCTGGCCGTAGAATTGATGGATCGCATCTGGGCGCTCCGACCGGAGGAATAAGCGCGTGGCAGCAAAGTATATTCTCGCCCGCAGCGCCGGGTTTTGCTTCGGGGTGGAGCGGTCGATCCGCATGGCAGAGGATGCACTCGAAAATGGCGCATGCCGCTGTCTCGGCGAACTGATCCATAACCGAGACGCCGTTGCGGCGCTGGAAAAAAAGGGACTTTCCGTTATTGAAAGCGCATCGGATCTTCCGGAGGGAGAACGGGTGATCATCCGCGCGCACGGCGTGTCCCGTGCGGTATATGCAGAGCTCCAAAACCGCCGCGCCGAGGTGATTGACGCGACGTGTCCTCTTGTAGAACGCATTCACAAAATCGTCCGCGAAGAATCTGCCGCCGGGCGGCAGATCGTTGTGATCGGTGACGCTGACCACCCGGAAATTCGTGGTATCTGCGGCTGGTGTACCGGCGCTGTCGTGCTGCCGGATGCCGCCGCGCTGGATGAATGGCTCTCTGCGTCCGTGGAAATGCCCGAAAAACCACTCTCTGTTGTATTTCAGACTACACAAATTCAAGCAAATCACATTTTGGCAGAAAAAATATTAAAAAAAAGATGTACAAATTTCAAAATATTTGATACTATATGCGGAGCAACGTCCAAGAGGCAGAGAGAAGCAACCTCTCTTGCCGGGATATGCGATGCGATGATTGTCATCGGCGGTGCGCACAGCGCAAACAGCCTGCATCTGGCGGAGCTTTGCCGCGAAAAGTGTGCGAACGTTTTCTTTGTTGCCGGTGCATCGGAGTTGGACACATCCCGGTTGCCGGGGGAGGGCCGTATCGGAATTACGGCGGGGGCCTCGGTGCCATCCTGGATCATTAAGGAGGTAGTAAAAAAAATGAGCGACGAGATCAAGGTAGAACAGACCACGGCAGAGGAAGTCGCTGCGACCGCGGCCGAAGAGACCGCACACGTTGAAGCCGAGCCCGCTGCGGAGAATGCCGCCGGGAAGCCCGACTCCGAAAAGACGTTTGATGAGCTGCTGGAAGATTCCATCAGAACGATATATAACGGAGACACCGTCTCCGGTTATGTTGTCAGCATCACGCCCACGGAAGTCACCGTCGACCTGGGCACCAAGCATTCCGGCTACATCCCCGTGACCGAGTTCACGGACGATGGCGCCGCCAAGGTGGAAGACGTTATCCACGTTGGTGACAAGATCGAAGCCTGCGTCGTGCGTGTGAACGATGTGGAAGGCACTGTGATGCTCTCCAAGAAGCGCCTGGACACCATCAAGTCCTGGGCCGACATTGAGAACGCTGCCGCCGACGGCACCGTCGTCGAAGGCAAGGTCACCGAAGAGAACAAGGGCGGCGTCGTTGTCTCCGTGCACGGCGTGCGTGTGTTCGTCCCCGCTTCTCAGACCGGTCTGCCGCGCGAAGCTGCCATGTCCGAGCTGGTCGGTCAGACCGTCCGTCTGAAGATCACCGAGGTCAACCGCGGCCGCAAGCGTGTTGTCGGCTCCATCCGCGCCGTGGCCAACCGCGAGCGCAAGGAGCGTGCCGAGAAGATCTGGAACGAGATCGAGGTCGGCAAGCATTACGAAGGCGTTGTCAAGTCCATGACTTCTTACGGCGCGTTTGTGGATATCGGCGGCATCGACGGCATGGTCCACGTGTCCGAGATCAGCTGGAACCGCATCAACAAGCCTGCGGACGTCCTGAACGTTGGCGATAAGATCGACGTTTACGTCATCAACTTCGATAAGGAGAACCACAAGATCTCCCTCGGCCACCGTGACCCGAACCTGAACCCCTGGAAGGTGTTCACGGAGACCTACTCCGTTGGCGATATCGCGAAGGTCAAGATTGTCAAGCTGATGCCCTTCGGCGCTTTCGCGGAAGTGCTGCCCGGCACCGACGGCCTGATCCACATCTCCCAGATTGCCAACCGCCGCATCGGCCAGCCCTCCGAGGTGCTGAGCGTCGGCGATGTGGTCGAAGCGAAGATCACCAACATCGACAACGAGAAGCAGAAGATCTCCCTGTCGATCCGCGCTCTCTCCGAGCCCGCTCCCGCTTCCTCCCGTGAGGAGAGTGAGGACGAGCCCCGCGAGGATGCTCTGGTCTACTCCGTCTCTTCCGACGGCACCGCCTCCGGCGAAGCCCCCGAAGAGGAGTAATTCCGATTATCAAAAATCCCTCTGTCTCTGACAGAGGGATTTTTTGTATATATATATGTCTGCGGAACGCCTTGCAAACGCTGCATTTTTGTGTATAATATATTTAGAGGATTATTCACCTTTCGGAAGTGCCGCCTGAAAAGGCAGGAGGATCGCGATGAGTTTCCAGATCGGGGATCGCATTGCCCATCCGCTTCACGGAGCAGGGGTGATCGATCGCATTGAAAGCCGGCGTATCGGCGGAGAATCAAGGGAATACTTTGTTCTCAAGTTGCAGGGGAGCGGCATGGTTGTTATGGTGCCGAAAAATGCCTGCGACGAGGTTGGTGTGCGCCCAATCGTCGATGCAGACACGGCATATGACCTGTTCCGGCGCATTCCGGATATGGATGTCTCCATGGCGGATAACTGGAACAAGCGCTACCGCGAGAACATGCAGCGCATCAAAAGCGGCAATCTCGCTGAACTTGCTGCCGTGATCAAAGCGCTGACGGAGCGTGATGAAAAACGTCCGCTCTCTACCGGCGAGCGCCGGATGCTCAATCAGGCGCGGCAGATCCTTCTTTCGGAGATTTCTCTTTCTGTGAATTGCCCTTACGATTTTGCGGAAGTTCAGCTGGATCAATGCCTGCGCAAACCGAATAAACGGAGTGTATAAAACCGATGAGTCGCTTTTCTGATTTTCTTCGCCGAGCGAAAAATACCTCGTGCAGCGTTGTAGTTGTCGCTGCCGGCTCTTCTACGCGGATGGGCGAAGACAAGCTCTTTATGGATCTTGCCGGAATGCCGGTACTCGCGAGAACGCTTACCGCACTCAACAGCTGCGGCTGCGTGGACGAGATCGTTGTCGTGACGCGGCTGGAGTCGCTGGAAAAGGTTGCCGCGCTCTGCCGCGAATATCGCATCACCAAAGTTGAGAAGGTCGTTGTCGGCGGCGCAACGCGCACCGAGTCTGCGCTGGCCGGCCTAGTCCAGATCCGGCGCAATGCCAAATATGTCCTCATTCATGACGGCGCACGGCCGCTTGTAACGGAAGAGGTTGTGCACGATGCGCTGCACAGCGCCGCGCTCTATAAATGCGCCGCTCCCGCTGTGCCTGTTACCGATACGGTTAAAGAAGCCGATCACGATACCGTTGTGCGGACGCTCGACCGCAGCACGCTGGCCGCCATTCAAACCCCGCAGGCGTTTGTCCCCGAGATCGTCAAAGCTGCCTTGACGCGTGCTATTTCGGAACAAAGGGAATATACGGACGACTGTGCCGCCGTTGAGGCAATGGGCGTAAAAGTCCATCTCTCCAAGGGTTCGCCGGAAAACATCAAGATTACCGGACCGGTCGATATTCCGACGGCGGCGGCGATTTTGAAATCGCGCGGGGAATAAGCGGATGCGTATTGGACAAGGTTACGATGTTCATCGTTTGACCGAAGGAAGAAAGCTCATCCTTGGCGGCGTGGATATTCCGTACAATTTAGGGCTTCTTGGTCATTCGGATGCCGATGTGTTGACTCACGCGATCATGGACTCGCTTCTTGGCGCAGCTGCACTTGGCGATATTGGGCAGCTTTTCCCGGATACGGACGAGCAGTACGCTGGGGCAGATAGTTTAAAGCTTCTTTCCGCCGTATGCGCGCATTTACGTTCCCATGGCTGGGAGATTGCGAATACCGATGCTACGATTGTGGCGCAGCGGCCCAAACTTATGCCGTATATTTCGGAGATGCGCCGCCGTCTGGCCGGAGCAATGGACATTTCGGAAAGCTGTGTGAGTGTAAAGGCCACCACGGAGGAGCATCTTGGCTTTACGGGACGCGGCGAGGGTATTTCCGCCATGGCGGTAGCGCTGATCACAGAGAAATAAACCATATTTTTTCCCTCTGCATAGAATGGGGTGCCATCTCGTATGCAGGGGGATTAATTATGTATGCGATCATTCTGTTCCGTTCGCTGACATATGCGCAGCGGGGGAGCCGGGCGCTGAGTCTGGCCGGAATTCCAACGTATGTTATGAAAGCGCCGCAGGGGCTTACCGAAAAGGGCTGCGGCTATGGTGTACGGCTGAACGAGGCGAAACTCCGCCGGGCGGTTGCGTTGCTCGACGAGCGCGGCATTGACCGCGGCAGAGCGTTTCTGCTCTCTCGTCTCACCGGAGAATACCGGGAGGTGCCGCTGTGATCTATCTGGACAGCGCGGCAACATCACTCCAAAAGCCGCCGGAGGTTGCGCGCGCTGTGGCGCGTGCCATGCAGAGCTGCGCGAGCCCCGGCCGCGGCGACCATGCCGCCGCCATGCGCGCCGCGGAAATGGTTTATTCCTGCCGGGAGGAAGCGGCGGCACTCTTTCACATGACACGGCCGGAAAATGTCGTCTTTACAATGAACGCCACGCACGCGCTTAATATTGCGATCCATTCTCTGGTACGCAAAGGGATGCGTGTTGCGGTATCCGGCTTTGAGCACAATGCCGTCATGCGCCCGCTCTACGCTTCCAGCGCGGAAATTCTTGCATCGGATACGCCGCTCTTTGATACCGAAGCGCTGATAGACTGGTTTGAGAGAAACCTACCGATGTGTGACGCTGCCGTCTGCACATGTGTGT
>CAVIVK010000170.1:0-4560 GCA_963645975.1 Bifidobacteriaceae bacterium
CAAAAACACATGGCGGTTTTTTTAATATTTCGCAAACACAACGCAAGCAATTCATAAACGATCGGGGTATATGCTTACGCCAGTAAAAAGAAAGCGAGGATAAAACGCCATGGCAAAATCAAAGTTCCTGCAGGCAAACGCAAAAATCGCCGACGCGGTCGCCGGCGGATACAAGAAGATCGAGGAAGCCGTCGTCAGCGGCTACAAGGCGGTAGAAAGCACCGTGGTCGGCGGGTATCAGAAAATCGAAGACGGCTTCGTTGACCGGTATCTGACGCACGACGGTGAGTCCGTGGAAGACGCAAAGGCCCGGCTGAAAGGCACAAAGTAAAAACAAGAAAACAATTATAAAAGGAGAAACATCACAATGAAAAAGAGCAATTTTGCAGCAATGATCCTGGGTACGGTAAGCGGCGTGTTCTTCGCGCTGGGCATGTGCATGGCGCTCCTGCCCGAATGGAACATGCGCACGCAGGGCATCGTCTGCGGTGTCATCGGTCTGACGCTTGGTCTCGTCACGCTGCTCATCTGGCGCAAGATGGAGGGCAGGGCGCCGATCAAGGTCCGCGGAAAGACGGTGGGAACGATCCTGCTCGGCGTTCTCGGCGCGCTGCTGCTCGGCGTCGGCATGTGCCTGAGCATGGTGTTCGGCAAGATGATCCTCGGTATCGTGGTCGGCATCATCGGTATCGTCATGCTGCTGATGCTCATCCCGCTCACAAAGGGGCTGAAATAACCGCAAGGCAAATACAAGCTGTCGGCCGCAGGCATTTTGTCTGCGGCCGACGGTTCGTATCAAAGTTTATCGGAGCAGCTTCAAAAGCTGTTTCTCCGATGCTTCCGGCAGGACGCCGCGCAGATGGGCAAGAATACGCTCCTTTGATTCCTCCGGTTTTCTGCGGTAGACCGAGGTGACGAAGTCATATCCGAGCTGCGCCTCCGGCGTCGTGTACTCCGCCACGCCCCAGCCGTAGGGGCGGCCGAACTTATCCTGCATATAGACAAAGTCACCGATGGTGATATAGGTCTGCATCTGGAGGCGCGTGATCACCGTATCAAAGCCCGTGTTGCCGCCCTTGCGGTAATTACGCAGGCGCTTAAGCTCCCGCGAGAGAATCGCGCCGTGCTCTGCGACCGTATCATAGACATCCTTATCCTTGCGGGAGGCAAGACCGTCGTCGTAGCGGGCGTCAAAGTCGTAGCCGTCCCGGCGGAGGTTCGCAAGGTCCGGGAGCCATTCCCGGCTGACAAACCCGGCTCGGCCGCCAAAAAACTTCCCGTAAACGCACGTCCCGCTCCGGGCAATGGGGCCTTTCCACTCCCAGGGGCCGTCCGCCTCATCGGAAAACCACAGCTCCGGCGGGCAGCAGTCCTCCACGGAGAAGCCGGGAATATCTCCGGCGAACAGCGGCAGAAAGCCCGCCTCCGCCGTGAGCTCTATAATATCCTCCGCGCTGCGGAGCTCAGGAAACTTCATGGATATGCCCTTCTTTTTTCTTTATGGTAGTCCCGTTCGGGAATCAGAATACCACGCCGCCGGATAAAGTACAAGAGAACACAGACCGAGTTGTTCTCTTGATTTCTCTTCGCCATCAATGCTACAATAGGTATATTCCTGCGCAGGATTGGAAAAGGAGATCGGATATGGAGAAAATCAAAAAGAATTTTGGCTTTGGCTTTATGCGCCTGCCGATGAAGGACGGCGAGATCGATTTTGAGGAAACCAAATGCATGGTGGATGCGTTTCTCGACGCCGGATTCAATTACTTTGACACCGCCCACGGCTATCTCCAGGGGAAGAGCGAGATCGCGCTGCGCGAGTGTCTCACAAGCCGCCATCCGCGCGAGAGCTACGTTCTTGCGGACAAGCTGACCGAGAACTATTTTAAGACCGAAGCGGACATCCGCCCGCTTTTTGAAGCGCAGCTTGCCGCATGCGGCGTGGAGTATTTCGATTTCTATCTGATGCACGCGCAGGGCGCTCTCAACTATCCGCACTTCAAAGCGTGCCGCGCCTATGAGACCGCGTTCGCGCTCAAGGCCGAGGGGAAGGTGCGCCACGTTGGCATTTCGTTCCACGACCGCGCCGAGGTGCTTGAGCAGATTTTGACCGAATACCCGGAAATTGAGGTCGTGCAGATCCAGTTCAACTATATGGACTACGATGATCCCGCGGTGCAGAGCCGCAAGTGCTACGATGTCTGCGTGAAGCACGGCAAACCCATCATCGTCATGGAGCCGGTCAAGGGCGGCAATCTTGTCAATCTCCCGGAGGAGGCAAAGGCGGTTCTCAACGAGCTGCACGGCGGCAGCCCGGCCAGCTATGCGCTCCGGTTTGCCGCGGGCTTCCCCGGCATGATGATGGTGCTCTCCGGCATGAGCAGCATGGAGCAGATGCGCGACAATCTCTCCTTCATGTCCGACTTCCAGCCGCTCAATGAGACCGAACTCGCCGCCATCGCACGCGTGCAGGCCATTTTCCGCGGCAAGCATCTCATTTCCTGCACCTCCTGCCGCTACTGCGTGGACGGCTGCCCAAAGCACATCGCCATCCCCGATCTTTTCGCCACGATGAACGCCCGGCAGCTTTACCACGATTGGAACGCCAATTACTATTACGACATCGTCTATACCGCCCCTGGCCGTAAGGCGTCCGACTGCATCAAGTGCGGCAAATGCGAGCATGTCTGCCCGCAGCATCTGCCCATCCGAAAGCTGCTGGAGGATGTGGCGAAGGAGTTTGAAACCAAGGAATGATCGAAGCCTGTCTCCCCCGCCCGGACGAGCTGTGGTTCCGGCAGCAAATGCTCTCAGACGAAGCCACGATGGCCTACAACCGCGCCTGGGGCGGCGTGATCGATTTCCCGGAGGAAAACTGGCCGGGCTGGTACGACCGCTGGGTCGTACACCCGGAGGGACGGTATTACCGCTATCTTCGCGAGAGCGTCTCCGGCGATTTTGTCGGGGAAATCGCTTATCATTTCGACGGGGAAAAATATCTTGCCGACGTGATCGTGTACGCCCCCTATCGCTGCCGGGGCTATGGCACAGCAGGGCTTTCCCTGCTGTGCGCCGCAGCGAAGGAAAACGGCGTCGATACGCTCTATGACGACATTGCCGCGGACAATCCGTCCGTGGCGCTCTTCCTCCGCAGCGGCTTTACGGTCGAGTGCCGGACGGACGAGATCATCATGGTGAAAAAGATTCTCACGGAATGATCCGACAGCAAAAATGCGCCTGCAGAGTTTTTTCTCTGCAGGCGCATTTTAATTATTCTGTCTGTCAGCCGCCGCGCGAGCACTTCTTCGAAACATTCCACAGGCCCCCCGCTGCCGGAGGTCTCTCCTTCCGTTTCGAAATCCGTTCATCGGGCTCTCCAGACAGCGTTGCCATTTTTATCTTTCTTGAAAATGAAGAGATTGAAAATGGCAAAGAGAAGAGTCAACGCAACATTGGCCCAAAGGAAGAACACATAGGGCGCAAAGGTAAGCCCGCTGAGCTCAAATACGCCCATATAGTAAATGCAGGAGGCGTTCCAGGGGATAACCGGGAGAGTGAGCGTATTCGCTTCTTCAATGGTTCGGGTAAGAACGCTGCGATGAATGTTCATTTTGTCGTATACCTCGGCGAACATGGAGCTTACCAGCACAACAGCCACATGGAAGTTCACGACAACGCACAGCGTGAGCACACCGACAAAAAAGGTGGTGAGCACAAGCGCTCTGGGAGAATGAATTTTATTGGTGAGACGGCAAACCAGCACCTTCAAATACCCGACCTTATGAAGAACCCCGCCCAAGCCGAGCGCGAGAATGCAGATCCCAACGGTCGGCAGCATGGAGTTGATCCCGCCCTTATTCAGCATGGTATCGACGATATCGACCCCGGTGGAGATGCCCATACCCTTGTTCAGCGCGATCAATACGCTGTTCAGCGGCTGTCCCTGAACAGTCACGGTCAAAACCACGCCGAGGACAATGGAGATCATGATCGTGAGAAGCGAGGGGACCTTCAGCACACTCATGACAATGATGCCGATAAAGGGAAGCAGCAGCCAGATTGTAAATTTGAAATTTGCCGCAAGCGCGGAATCGACGCTGCGGACCAGCTCCATGTCATAGGACTGACCGGTATACTTTAAGCCCAGGACATAAAAGCCGGCAGCCGCCAGAAGGATGGCCGGGAGAGAGGTATACAGCATGGAGTGGATATGATCAAAAATATCGATTTGATTCGCGCTGGAGATCAGGATCGTAGAATCCGAAAGCGGAGATATTTTGTCGCCCAGGATGGCGCCGGAAATGGCGGCACCTGCCGACATGGCGACAGGAATGCCCATGCTGGTCGCCATGGCCACGCACGCGATGCCGATCGTACCGGCCGTGCCCCAGGAGGAGCCGATAAAAGAGGATACGACGCTGCAGAGCAGAAACGTGACCAGAAGCACCATGTCGGGCTTTATGACCTTGATCCCGTAATAGATGAGCATCGGAACGGTCCCGCACATCATCCAGGAGGCGATCAGCGCGCCAACAAGGATCAGAATGGTAACGGCGCTCG
>CAVIVK010000171.1:0-5236 GCA_963645975.1 Bifidobacteriaceae bacterium
GTGCTGGTATGTGCAGCGCTCCGGCACGGATGAGGAATTGTACTTTGGTACCGCCGACGGCAGAATCTGCAAATTCAACACGGACATTGAGAACATGGGCCGCTACAGCGACAACGGTGCGGCGATTGCCGCGGTATGGGCAACGAAGTACGACGATGACGGTACGCCCGCCATATGCAAAACGCTTTTGAAGCGCGGCTGCTGCGTGACGATCAAGCCGTATGCGCGATCCAGCGCCGAGGTATACATCCGCGCCGACCGCACCGGCGGGCATGAAAAGAAAGTGGCCGGAAAGCCGATGGACATTCTGGATTTTTCGGACATCGACTTTGCGCGCATCACATTTAACACGGACGAGAGCCCGCAGGAAATTTTTCTCAACCATAAGGTGAAGAACTATAAGCGTTTGCAGATCATCGTCCGAAACGCCGAACCCAACGAAGGCTTCGGCATTTTCCAGATCACAAAGCACTATGTGCTGGGCAATTACGCAAAGAGGTGAAGAAATGAGCATACAGGAACAGAAGATAACGCCGGAAGCCGTAGCAGCAAACGGCGTGCAGAGCCAGCCGGACAAACTGACCGGCACAGCGGCGCAGAACAAGAAGGTGTTCGATAACCTCGTCACGGCGGTGGTGCGGGAACGCTTCAATGCACTCCTCGACGAACTGACGGGAGAGAATGCCGCGGCGCAGCTCGGTATTATGACGATCCCCGGCTTTTCGGCGGATAACATTCAGTCGGCGCTCGAGCAGATCGTAACGGCGATGCAGGAGATTACGCAGGGCAGCGTGGCAGATGGGAGCATTACGCTCGCAAAGCTCGCCGCGGAGGTCACGGCTATCGCCCTTGGCGGCGCGGCGGCAAGCCACACCCACGGCGCGGGGGACGTGAGCTCCGGCGTGCTGGACGAGGCACGCATCCCGGCGCTGTCGGGCGATAAGCTCCTGACCGGGGCAGTAACGGAGGAAAAGCTTGGCGCGGCGGCTGTCACGGGCGAAAAGCTCGCGGCGCTCGCGGTTCTTGCAACGCATCTCGCACAGGGCGCGGTGACGACGCAGAAGCTTGCGGATAAGGCGGTTACCGCCGCGAAGCTTGCGGCGGACGCGGTAAAGCTGCCATTCACGAATACAAGCGTCGCTGCCTCGTCGTTCGTCTCAGACTCGACCTATTCGGATTTTCCGTACCGTGCTGCCGTGGCTCTCTCAGACGTCACAGCGGCAATGACCCCGGAGGTGGTCTTTGGTGTGACGGATGCCATGAGCGGGAATTTTGCCCCGGTGGCGGAGAGCTACGCAGGCGGTGTATACATCTATGCCGCGGCAAAGCCTTCCGCGGCGACCACGATTCCGACAATTATTCTGTGGAGGTGAGCACATGATCGGAAGAACAAACGCCGGTGGCGGCGGTGGAGGCAACACGGTCGTAACATTTAAGGCCGCACCTGGCAGCACGATTTCCTGGTCGGGGCCTCAAACGGGAAGCGTTACTCTTGCGTCGTCCGCAACGAGCGCATCGGTGCAGTTAAAGCGCGGAACTTATACTTTCACGAACACGCTATCGGTTGCCGGTTCAACAAAAACCATATACGCCAAGACAACCGTCGTCGGTAAAGAGGCCACGACCATTAATCTGTATCCCGACGGTGCGGTTTTCTGGTACGGCCTCGCAGTTGTCTCCGATATCGTCAAAGCTTACGATGGCACATTCACAAGAGGTAATACTTATGTGTCATCGTCGATCACTCGAAGCTATACCTCTTCGAAAAACACGAAGACAAAGACGACTAAGGCGTACAACACGACCGGGAAAACAACGATGCACGTTATCTATAAGGACGACGGTTCATCTACAAGTGTCATTAGAACAAGATTCGGCGCACAGGCTTCAGCAATTGATTCTTCTGCAGAGGGAGCATATAGCGCCGGCAACAGCAGTTCTGTATCGGAAATTGTTGTGTCATTAGGTAGTTTGGCGGGGCAAAGTCTCTATTTCTACTCGGCCTATGACGCCTTTAGTTCTTACACCGGAACCGGAAACTGCAAACACACAGTTTACGCCGTCTATTTTGCATAATGGAGGTATATGGAAATGAAAGGTATCGATATTTCCCAATGGCAGGGCGACATCAACCTCGCCCCATATCAAAACGGCTTTGTGATCATCCGCGGCGGGTTCTGGACGAGCGTTGACCCGTGGGCGGAGCGGAATATTGCCAAGTGCGACGCTCTCGGTATCCCGTGGGGGCTCTACTGGTACAGCTATGCGCTCGACGAGGCACAGGCGCGGCAGGAGGCGGAGGCCTGTCTCCGCTTCCTCGGCGGGCGAAAGCCCCGGCTCGGCGTGTGGTTCGATATGGAGGACGCCGACGGATACAAGGCGAAAAACGGCTTCCCGCCCGACGAGACGATCACCGCGATGTGCAAGACGTTCTGCGCGGCCATGGCGGAGGCTGGGAACAAGACCGGCGTGTATGCCTCTCTGAGCTGGTTTGGTACGCACATCGGGGAAACGGGCTATGACAAATGGATCGCAGCCTGGGGGGCGAATGATGGTGTCAATTATCCCGATCTTCGGGGGCAATGCGTTATCCACCAGTACCGCGGTTCGCCGCTCGATCTTGACGTGATGTATGTGCCGCTCGGCTATTTTGACGGTACGGAAAGCCCCACTCCGGCGCGGCCGGAGGATATCATCGTAAACGCCACCGCTATGGCGCGGGAAGTGCTTGACGCCAAATGGGGCAACGGCGAGGAGAGAAAGCAGAAGCTCGGCACGTGGTTTTATGATCTCGTGCAGGGCGAAGTGAACCGAATTCTGGGGGTGTGAAATGAAATTACGAAAGAAACAGCCGCAGTTGGAGACCGTTTCCGGCTACGATTATTCCGACCGGGAGGCACGCGAGCGGACGGTATACGCGCTTTTCCAGCGCGCCAAAAACGCCCGCACCGCCGTGGAGATCGAGTGGGAGAAGTGCAACGACTATTATAACGGCATCCACGATGTGACGCGTTCCCTGACCGAGTTCTGCCGGGAAAACGATATCCCGTGGCTCCCGGCGAGCATTCCCGACCCGTATATCCTTGTTGAGAGCCAGATCGAGCCGACCGTGCCGCAGCCGGAATTCCGTGGGCGCGACGACGATCTCGACAGCGCCATGGCCAAGCGGCGCGAATTCGCCGTGCGGTACATCGCCGAGAACAACCGCCTTTCCGATATGAACACGCGCAACGAGCGCCGCCTTCTGAAGCTCGGCGACGCCTTCTGGAAGGCGTACTGGGACGAGGACATGCGCTGCGGCGAGGCGCAGGGCGATATCCGCGTGAGCGACATCCCCGTGGAGGCGGTGTTCCCCGACCCCGCGGTGCGCGGCGGCAGCGTGCAGGACGGACAGTATCTTGACTACGTTTACCGCATTCATAAGGTGCGTTTTGCACAGGTGTTCCGCGCTGATCTTGAAGAGCTCGGCATCACGGCGGAGGAAGCACTCGGCGAGGATTATGTGCCGCGTACCGAGCTTTTCGACATGACGAGCGCGCTGAGTGACACAGACGACACCGTGCAGGTGCTCGAGCATTGGTTCCGCCAGCCGGTCGAAACGACCGTAAACGGCGAGACGATCCCCGCCGGAGCGGTGGCGTGTTCCATTCAGGCGGGCGGCCACGAGCTGCGGTATATCCCCCATTACTGGCGGCGCACGGGCGCGCAGAATACGCTCTTTCCGTTTGTGCATTACTGGCGCATTCAGGACGAAAACCAATTCTGGAACAAAAGCGAGCTCACGCCGGTGCTCGATCTCGTGGATGCGGCCGACCGCAAGCTTGCCGCCGCTCTTTTGAACGACAGCTTCCTATCGAACGACATCCTGCTCGTGGAGGACGGCGCTCTCGCCGACGGCGAGGAGCTCACGAACGAGCCGGGCGCGGTCGTGCACCTCAAGCAGGGGCGCATGGGTGCGGTGCAGCGCCTCGGCGGATTGCAGTCGGTCGGCAAGGCGGCCATGGATATCACCTGGTTCAAAGAGCAGATTGAGCGTGCCAGCCGCAGCTACGATACCGGCACCGGCAAGGAAACGGCGCGCGTCACGACCGCTTTGGGTCTTTCCATGCTCCGCGCCGATGGGCGCGAGCAGTCGGACATCAAGCGCGCCGACCGGAACGCCGGGTTTGAGCGGCTCTACGAATTGCTCGACTGGCTCTCGCTGGAGTTTTTCGACGACGATCGAATGCTCTATCTCGGCGCACCGGAGGGGACGAGAGCGCCGGGACAGCGCATGATCTATAATAGCGCCGACTTTGCCCGCACGGTGCCGGAGGTGCGCTCTCTCACGGGCGAGGTGGTGCGGCCGCTCCGGGAGTTTTTCCCGCGGGTGGATATCACTGTGCAGGCCGCCGACGGCGCGCGGCGCGACCGGCAGACAACGCTGCAGGCGCTCGACAGCCTGACGAGATCGAGCATCACGGCGGAAAACTGGCGCATCTTTGCTGCCGAGCTTGAAATTCTCGATATTCCCGACCGGCAGGAGATCATCGGCGAGTGGGAGAAGAGATTTACGGAGGCAGAAACGACTCCCTCCGCCGGCGCCTCCCTCGAAGAGGGAGACATGGAAGGAGGCGAGCCGGTATGAAGTGCCCGTACTGCGGCATTGAAATGCTGCGCAAGACCGCGGCGCAATGGGTGTGCCGCAACCCCAAATGCATCAAATACGATAAGGAGAAGAAAAAATGAAGATCAAACGCTTTGACGATCTGAAAACGAAAAGCCCTTCCGGTACGCTGCCGGACGAATCGCGCAAAAAGAAGAAAAACCAGGGTGCAGCGGCGTGGACCGGAACCGGCGCAGCAGCGAGCAGGGCAGACGATGGCGGGAAAAGCCCGGCAAGCGCCGGGACGGCGTGGAACGGTCCAACGTACAGCGACGTTATGCAGAAATACTACGCCGGGCAGTACGTCGATGCGCTCGCCGGAAACAAACGCGCGGCCGAGGCCGAGGCTGACGCCGCCGAGCGCGACGCACAGGATGCGCTCGATCGCATCCGCGGCGGATACAGGAACACCGACCGCCAGCTCTATCGCGAGTATATGGAGAGCACCCGTACGCTGCCGCAGCGTCTCGCCGCGCAGGGCATCACCGGCGGGCTGACGGAGTCCTCGCAGGTGCGCCTTGCCAATTCCTACGGCGAGGAGCTCGCCGAAAACGAAAGAGCGCGTCTTGCCGAGGAAGCGCAGACGTATTC
>CAVIVK010000172.1:0-3589 GCA_963645975.1 Bifidobacteriaceae bacterium
GAGTCCATCACAGAGATATACTTCGGGCGGAACTGCCGCGCCTGCTCTTCGAGCCGGTCCACATCCCGCCGCGCCGCAAGCGCGAGCACGGGAATACCAAGACGGCCGGCTGCTTCCGCAGTCTGCCGTCCGATGGAGCCGGTGGAGCCTAAAATGGAAATTGCTTTAACCATAAATATCCGTCCTTATGCCGAAATCGCGGGCAGGAGCAGCATCCACAGCTCCGTGAGCGGCGCGAGATAGTACATACTGTCAAACCGGTCGAGCATGCCGCCGTGGCCGGGGAGGATGTTGCCGTAATCCTTGATGCCGTACTGGCGCTTGAACGCCGAGAACGTCAGATCGCCGAGCTGCGCCACAACGCTGCCGATAAGACCAAACGCCGTGAGCGAGACGAGATTTGCGCTCATACCGCACGCGCGGACAACGACGCCATACAAAAGCGCCATGAGCGCGCCGCACACCGCGCCGCCGATGCCTCCGGCGACGGTCTTGTGCGGGGAGATGGCCGGAGCGAGCTGTTTTTTGCCGAATGCCCGGCCGCAGAAATAGGCGCCCGCGTCGCTCCCGAAGGCGACGACGAACGGCAGAAACGCGCGCACCCGTCCAACAAGCCCGTCGTGCGCAATGCGCACGAGCGTGGAGTTGCCCTTCAGCAGCTCCGGAATGGAGATCGTCGTTTCAAACTGCGCAATGCGAAGAAGCGTGGAGAGCATCATCGGCAGCACGCCGCCCGCGAGCATCGAGATGGCGACCATTTCCATGCTGATCTTGCGCGGCGTGGAAAAGCACGCCATCATCTCGCACGAGAGCACAAAGAAGAGGAACAAAAGAATGATCGCCGCCATGCGCAGATCAAGTCCGCCGAAAATGGCGATCGCCACGGCAGAGAGGATGGAGGAAACGTACAGCCGTTTCGGTGCCTGGCCGATGGCGCAGCGCATGAGTTCAAACGCCACAAAGCCGCAAATAACGGCAATGATGACGCCGAAGAGCCATATGGGCGCAAAGAATACGCCCCCAATGAGAATGGGGATACCCACAACCGCGGTCAATACTCTTTTTTTCACTCTTTTACTCCCCCGAACCGCCGGTCGCGGTGCCTATATGCCGCGATAGCGCTGTCAATGTCCTTTTCCGTAAAGTCCGGCCAGAGCACATCGGTGAAGTAAAGCTCCGAGTAAGCGCTCTCCCACATAAGGAAATTCGATATACGATATTCCCCGCCCGTGCGGATTATGAGATCGGGATCGGGGATACCGGCGGTATCAAGATAGTCCGCCATGGCCGCTTCGGTAATCGCTTCGCCGGGGTGCTCCGCAGCAAAGCGGTTCACGGCGCGGACGATCTCGTCGCGTCCACCGTAGTTCAGGCACACGTTTGCCTGGAAGCAGCCGGGCAGGCGCGCGGCAATTGCGTCCGTTTTTTCAATGAGTCCCTGGATGGTGGACGAAAGGGCGGTCGTGTCGCCAAGAATTTTCAGGCGAATCTGATCCTTCTCCATCTTTTCAATGGATTCGTGCAGGTAGTTTTCCAGCAGCCCCATGATCGCGCCGACTTCCTCGTCCGAGCGCTTCCAGTTTTCCGTGGAGAAAGCGTACACCGTCAGATAGTCCATGCCGAGGTTTTTGCAGTACGTCGCAATACGCCGGAATGTCTCCGCGCCGACGGCGTGTCCCGCCTTGCGCGGCAGCCCACGCTTTTTCGCCCAGCGGCCGTTGCCGTCCATGATAATGGCGATGTGGCGGGGGAGCTTCTCCCCCGCCGCGCCGTTTTTTTCTGTTACGCCCGCCATCAGATCTCGAAGAGTTCCTTTTCCTTGGCGGCGGTGAGCTTATCGACTTCCTTGGTATAATCGTCGGTCAGCTTCTGCATGTCCTTTTCGAGATCCTTCAGATCGTCCTCGGTGATCTCGCCCTTTTTCTGTTCCTTCTTGAACTTATCCATCGCATCGCGGCGGATGTTGCGCACGGCGACCTTGGCTTCCTCGCCGTACTTGCGCACCTGCTTGGCAAGCTCCTTGCGGCGCTCCTCGGTGAGCTGCGGGAACACGAGGCGGATGACGCGCCCGTCGTTCTGCGGGTTGATGCCGAGCTCGGAGGTGAGGATTGCCTTCTCAATGAGCTTGAGCGTGCTGTTGTCCCACGGCTGGATGAGCAGCGTGCGGGGATCAGGGCTGGAAATGGATGCGATCTGGCGGATGGGGGTGGGAGAGCCGTAGTAGTCGACCTCGATCTGATCGAGCACGGCGGCGTTGGCGCGGCCGGCGCGGACGGTGTCGAACTGGGTGGAGAGAACCTCTGCCGTTTTGATCATGCGGTTTTTGAATTCTTTGATTTCTGCCATCTTATATATCCTCCCGGTGTTATTTTTCCGTTTTTCTTCTTAATGAACCAGCGTGCCGACGGCTTCGCCGCGGGCGGCGCGCAGGATGTTTTCCGGTTCGCGCAGCGCGAACACCTTGATGGGGATGCGGTTGTCCATAGCGATGCACGTCGCCGTGCTGTCCATGACCGCGAGCCGCTTTTCGAGCACTTCTTCATACGTGAGAGAATCGTAGCGCACGGCGGCGGGGTCCTTCTTCGGGTCGGCGCTGTATACGCCGTCGACGTTCTTTGCGAGCAGCACCGCATCCGCGCCGATGAGCGCCGCACGAAGCACCGCGCCCGTGTCGGTCGTGAAGAACGGGCTGCCAACGCCGCCGCCGAACACGACGACCTTGCCGGAGCGGAGATATTCGTCTGCCTTCTCCACCGAGAACGGCTCGCCGATGTGCTGGATCTCCATGGCGGTGAGCACCTTGGCTTCCACGCCCCGCTGCTGCAAAACGTCCTGCAGGGCGAGACAGTTCATAACCGTGGCGAGCATGCCCATATAGTCTGCTCTCCAGCGATCCATGCGCCCTTCGCCGTTTTTCACGCCGCGCCAGAAATTGCCGCCGCCGACAACAATGCCGACTTCCACGCCCTGTCGGGCGCACTTTGCAACAACGCCGCAGACCTCGGCCATGACTTTGAAATCCAGCCCCGTTCCGGCATCGCCGGAGAGCGCCTCGCCGGAGAGCTTGAGCAGCACACGCTTGTATGCGATCTTCTTTTCGTCCATGGGTTTCTCCTCCCTTTTCGCGGATCAGCGATATTTTTTGAGAAGCTCTTCCACATCCGAAAGGAAGTGTTTGAGCATTTTGTTTGGTTTGCCGCGGCTTGCGCGGATGAGCGAGAGCAGCGATTCCCCGGCGGCAAGGAGCTTCTGGTAAAGCCCGCTCGCCTCCGCGCCGGAGGCGGTCTGTGCTTTCTGCACCGGCACGCCCTTCGGGCAGGCGAGGAATTTTTCCTCGGCAAGATCGAACACCGTGCCGCTGTAGGGCGCAAACGCCTTATAGCCGTGCTCGGTCTCGAGAAAGTTTGCAAACGCGTCTGTCACGGCGTCCTCGCCGTGGTTTACGAACACGAGCTTCGGCTTCTTCTCAAAGCCCGCGAGCCACGCGGTGAGTCCGTCACGGTCGGCGTGGCCGCTCTTGCCGGGCAGGAAGCCAACTTCGCAGTTGACCTCGATATCCTCGCCGAAGAGCTTAACGTGCTTCTCGCCG
>CAVIVK010000173.1:0-6788 GCA_963645975.1 Bifidobacteriaceae bacterium
CCCTGCGCTCCCGAGGTTGTTCAGGCGCTCCAGGAGTACATTAAAGAAGGCTACTTCACCTACACCCCGCACCGCGGCTTCCCGAGCTTCAAGCAGGCAATTGCCAAGGCCATGAAGGAGCGCAAGAGCGAGGATGTCAACCCCGACTTTGTTCTCCCGATCGACAGCGCCGCCCGCGGCATGAAGGTCATCGCCGATGCCGTCCTTCAGCCCGGCGACGAGGTCATCGTGTTCGACCCCGTCGACTTCCTTTTCCGCACGAGCATGGAGTCTGCCGGTGCGAAGGTCATTCTCTTCCCGACAAACCTGCAGAGCGACTGTGTGAGCCTTGAGGGTCTGGAAGATTATATCACGCCGAAAACCAAAATGCTCGGCTTCTGCAACCCCCACAACCCGATGGGCATGCTCTACAAGAAAGAGGATCTTGACTATCTGCTGCGTCTCTCTGAGAAGTACGGCTTCTATATCATGAACGACGAGATCTGGTCTGACATGATCTATCCCGAGTGCGAATTCACCAGCCTTCTCCACTTCGGCGCGGAGCGCAATGCCCGGACGCTGACAGTCTACGGCTTTTCCAAGACGTTTGGTCTCGCGGGGCTTCGCATCGGCTGTGTGTACACGATGAATCAGGAGATGTATGACCGCGTCGTCAAGGCCTCCCTGGTCGACACGACGATCGGCGGCATGGACGCGCTCTCGCAGGTTGCCGGTGAAGCCGCGCTGAAGTATGGCTTCCCCCGCGTGGACGAGTTCCGCGCGCAGATCGCTGAAAACCGCGACTACGCCCTCGCCCGGCTTGAAAAGATGCCCGGCATCAAGTGCCACAAGCCGCAGGCAACGTTTGTTCTGTTCCCCGATATCACCGGCACCGGCTGGGAGCCTGTTGATCTGGTCGACGTGCTCAAGGAAAAGTACCGCGTAGCTCTTGTCCCCGGCGGTGCGCGCTTCTTCGGTCCCGGCTCCGAAGGTCATATCCGCATCTGCCTCTCGACGAGCCACGAGGTTTTGGAAGAAGGTCTCAACCGTCTGGAAGCCTGCCTGAACGATATCGCGGCGGGAAAGCTGTAAGAGGGAGGTTGAAGGATGTTCAATACCGATAAGATTCGGCTCAGCGATTATACCAACAGCTTTGTTACGGTCGAGTCCCACACCGTCGGCGAGCCGACACGCGTGGTGCTCTCGGGCTTCCCCGAGCCGGAAGGCGATACCATGATCGCACGCAAGGAGTTTTACGAGAAGAACTATGACCATTTCCGTCAGGCGCTTATGGCAGAACCCCGCGGCCACAACGACATGGTAGGCGCGCTTCTTCTGCCGCCGATCCATGACGAGGCAGACATCGGCGTTATCTATATGGATACAAACCGCTGGATCAATATGTGCGGCCACGCGACCATCGGCACGGCCACCGTTGCCGTCAACGCCGGTCTCATCCCCGTTCAGGAGCCAGTGACCCATGTTGTGCTCGATGCGCCCGCGGGCCTTGTCCACGCCGACGTTCATGTGAAAAACGGCCGCGCCTATGAGGTTTCCTTTGAAAACATCCCGTCGTTCCTTTATGCGAAGGACTGCTCCGTAACGATGGACGACGGCATGGTCGTTCCGTTCGCCGTCGCATACTCCGGCGCTTTCTTCGCGCTCGTCGACGTCACAGCGCTCGGTCTGGAAATTCACGACAAGGCCGTCGCCGGGCTGCGCACGCTGGGCATGAAGATTCTGAAAAGAATCAACGAAACGATGGATGTACATCACCCGGAGCTGAATATATCCGGCGTTGCCAACATTGAGTTCTACGGCCCTCCCAAAACACCTGAGGCGGATCAATGCAACGTTGTCATCAGCGAAGAGGGTCAGGTTGACCGCTCTCCCTGCGGCACCGGAACCAGCGCGAAGCTCGCCTACATGTACTCCACCGGCAAGCTCAAAATAGGTGAGCAGTTCGTCAACGGCAACTTCACCGGCGCGATCTTTAAAGGTCACGTCAAGGAAGAGACCATGGTCGGCGATTACCCGGCCATCATCCCGGTCATCACCGGCAGCGCCTACATTTCCGGCATTGCAACCTATCTTATTGACCCGACCGACCCGCTGAAGTGGGGCTTTGTGATTTAATACCTCGGATTAAAAAGAAAGGAAGAGAAACACAGTGAAAGAAAACGAAAAGTTGGAATTCCACGGCGGAATTTTCAGCGCAGTTCTCCCGTTTATTCTGTTTATCGCCTCCTGCATCGTCTTTTTCGTCATTCTTCAGTATTATGAAATGATCGCGCTGGCGCTTGGCGCGTTTGTCGCGCTCATCATCGGCAGCCTTCTCTCCAAAAACTGGAGCAAATACTGGGACGCCGTTGTCGCCGGCATGAGTCAGCCGCTGATCAACACGTTGGCACTCATCTTCATCGTTGTCGGCATCTTTGCGAAGATGATGGCGAAATCCGGCGTTGCCGACGGCTTTGTCTGGCTCGGCATGAAGCTTGGTCTGCACGGTTCCCTGTTCTGCGCCTTCACGTTCCTGATCGCCGCGCTCATCGCCTCCGCGACCGGCACCTCCTTCGGCACGATCTTCACCTGCTTCCCCATTCTCTACCCCTCTGGCATTCTGCTTGGCGCTTCGCCGGTTTTCCTCGCCGGTGCGATTCTCTCCGGCGCAATCCTCGGCGATAACATTGCCCCCATCTCTGATACAACGATCGCCTCCTCCGGCTCGCAGAGCTTCAAAAACGGCAACAACGCCGACATTGCCGGCGTTGTGGCATCGCGGCTGAAATATGTTGCCGTTGCTGCTCCTATTGCCTTTGTTCTCTTCCTCATCTTTGGCGGCAAGGGTGCTATTTCCACGACGGAGACCGTAGACCTTATCAGTCAGTACTCCAACCCGACCGGACTGGCCATGCTGATTCCCGTCGCCGTCCTTCTCATAATCGCGTTCAAGACCGGCAGCATTTTTATTGCCGTTACGTGGGGTCTCCTTTCGGGATGTGTCGTCGCTCTCCCGCTCGGTCTCTTTGGGTTTAAAGACATCATCTGCTATTCCGACGGCGCTCTGAGCGGTTTCCTGATTGAGGGCGTCAACAACATGGTTGGCACGGTCATCTTCCTTTACGGCATGTCCGGCATTATGGGCATCCTCAACGCCAGCGGCGCTCTGGATAAGCTTGTCGAGGCACTGCAAAAGAGCAAGATCACCTCGACCGAATGGGGCACGGAGCTTGTCATCTGCCTCGGCGGCATCATCTCCGGCATCTGCATGGGTTCGGCGGCGGCCCCGGCGGTGCTGATGTTTGCACCCGTTGCCCAGCGCATCGGTGAAACGCACGATCTGCACCCGTACCGCCGCGCCAACATTCTCAGCTCCAGCACCTTTACCATCCCGGTCATCATCCCCGCCACCAGCGCGTTCATCTTCGTGGCAATCAGCGCCGTAAACGGCGTCATCGGCGAGTACTCCTTCATTCCGGAGCTCAACCCCGCCACCTTCGTTTACTCCACGTTCTATGCCTGGACCATGCTGGCCACCGTTCTTCTGTTCATTTTCACCGGCATTGGCCGCATTTACGAAGGCCCGAACGGAGAAAAGCTTAAAACGCGTCCGCAGAAGTAAATTCCCTGCATTATGCAAAAAGATCGCCGCCTGTGAAAACAGGCGGCGATGCTTTTTTATACGTTGTCGCGCTCGCGGTCGAGGCGGCGGTTGCGAAGCGTCAGGCAAGCACAATAGTCGCCCATGCCCAGATTACTGGAGCATTTCGACGCCGTGCATCACGAATGCGCCGCCGAGACGTGCCATTTCCTCCGGCGTCTCGCGCATACCGTTTTCGATCCACACCTTGGCAAGCGTGCACATACCGGCCACGATGAACGAGGCGCAGTAATCCAGCTTTTCGGATTCGCTCCCGCCGAAGATGGACAGGAACTCATAAAGATACTGGTACTTGAGCTTATTGAAGATCTTGTCCTGGAATTCGGAATCTCCGCTGCGGCAATAGAGCGTGTAGAAAATGTCCGAATACTCGCTCGCGAGCGTGAAAAGATCCGTCAGATACCGGAACGTTTTCCCGTCCGACTGGCGGGCATTGTGGCGGCTGCCAACATCGTCCAGACGGCGCAGGAGATCGTCCTCCAGCTGGTGGAGAAGATCGTATACGTCGCTGTAGTGCGCGTAGAAGGTGCCGCGGTTCACGTCCGCGAGATCGGCCACGTCGCGCACCGTTACGCGGCTGATATCCTTTTCCAGAAGAAGCGACGTGAGCGCGCCGCGAAGCTGTTTTTTTGTTTTCCGTACTCGACGGTCTTCGGTTTCCCGTTCTGCCATTTATCCGGTTCCTCCTATGTGGGTTTGTTATTTATTCGACATTTAAGATTATAATCCACAGGAGCCGAACATTCAATAGGTAAATGAACAAATTTCGCAAAAAAATCGGAAACAGGGCATCTGTTTCCAATTTTTTTATAATCCGTCACTCTTTTCGCATTTGGCGGTTTCTGCTCTTCTGCACGGCTTTCAGATAGATTTCCGCGACACGCATAGCCGCCGGGGTGAGCTTTCCCGCGGAAATCTCCACCTGATCAACGCACACCGCGCCATACTCGCCGCACGGCTCCACGCGGGTCATGTGGCTCCAGAGCGTAACGCCCTTCGCTGCGCCCTCGATGATCTGTGTCCGATCCTCGTCGGTGCGGCGGAGCGGCTGCATCGTTTGAAGCCGGCCGAGCGCCCTCCCCGCCGGGCGGCGGTTGAGCTGCCGCCAGACGCGCGCGGCGCTGTGCGGCACAAGCGTGCTCACACGGACGGTTCCCGCGCTGCCGAAGGCTTTCAAAAGCCGCTTTGTCATGATGTCCGGGCGGATGGATACGAAGTTCTGTCCCGCTTTAAGCTTTCGCAGCGTGAGCGAGCGCAGCGCCGGGAACGCCTTATGCAGCGCCTCCCAGGTTTTTCCCGCGCCTTTGTCCTTGCTTCCCTTCCAATGGACGAGTGTGCCGGAATACGCCGAGAGCCCCTGCGTCGGAAGCTCCACCGCTCCTTCCACAATGGAAGTGCGCACACGCACTTTGCCATCCGCAAGCAGCGAGAGAAGCGCGCTTCCGCCGCTGTGCAGTCCGTAAGCGCCCCATATGCGCCCGTCGTACCCGGCGAGCAGGGCGCTCTCCACGGCGGCGACACGCGCGGAGAACGGCTCTTCCGGCGCGAAAACGGGAACGAGCACGCGGCAGGATTTTTCCAGCGTGCGAACGACCGGGGCAAATACGGCGGCGTCCATGCCGTCGTCCGGCCAGAGAAGCACGGCCGTTGCACCGGTCTTTCCGGTTTCTCTCAGTTCCATAGCGTATCCTCCTATAGAAGCTCCGACGCATCGACGCGCCGCGGCACGAAGGCCGCTGAAGGCGCCGCGACCGCCGTTGATAGCATACAGTCGCCGTATTCCACGGTATAGAGCGAGAGCGTCTCGCCGTCCAGAATGGCCGCATCTCCCAGCACGGAAAAGGTGTTCATAGGCTGCGAGAGCCCCGCGCCGGTGCATTTGAGCGCGGCCTCCTTGCGCGTCCAGAGATAGGCAAACCGCCGCTCCGGGTCGACCTCCATAAAATCGCGTTCCTCGCTCGTGAGAGCGCGCGCCGCGGCGCGGCGCACGGGCGCGATTTTTTCGGCGTCCAGCCCTACCGAAGTCTCGCACACAGCAAGCGCGCAAAGCTCTCCGCTGTGCGTGAGCGAGAAATGCACACCGCCGGGAATGTATGGCTTTCCATGCTTGCCATAAGAAAACGGCGGGGCGATCCCTGCCTCGCGCAGCAGAAGACCCGCGCCGATGCTCCGCAGCCGCGCATCCTTGGGGCGGATGCGCAGCGCCTTTTCCCGGCGCTCCTCCGAAAGGAGAGCAAGCGCTTCCCGCTCGCGGCCGCGCAGCAGCGCGATGTTTAGCACATAAACGTTCATAGCAGCTTCATTATACAGGCAAAAAAGCGCGCTTTCAATGGCCTTTTGCCATTCAGCATGGCGAAAAGGGCGTATATTGCCCGTTTTCGATCACGTATCCGCCGCCGTTCGGGCTTTGCCATTCGTAGCGGTTTTTCCCCTCCGGGAACAGGTGCGCCATGATGGCCGCGATCACGCCGCCGTGCGTCACGATCACGGCGGCGCGCCCGGCCTTTTGCACACGCGCAAAGGCGGCAAGGGCGCGCGCCGTCATATGCTCCCCGCTCTCGCCGTGCGGCGGAACGTTTTTCTCGTTATCGCCGGTGAGCCACGCCTGATACGCGCTATCGTTTTTCAGCATTTCGTAGCTCTTCATTTCAAAATCGCCGAAATCAATCTCCCGAAAATCCGGTTCGATCTCATAGGGCACCGCGCCGAAGAGAGCCTCAAGCGTTTCGTTGCAGCGGCGCATGCCGCTTGTGATAAACCGTGTGCCTGGCGCAGGCATTTCCATGCGCCGCAGCGCGGCGCGCCCCGCCGGAGAGAGCGGCAGGTCGGTGCTGCCGCAGTAGAGATGCTTCTCGTTTGCCTCGGTGAGCCCGTGGCGCAGCAGGAGAATTTTCATTTCAGCCGCTGCTCCAGACCGCAGAAAATGCGGCTCACACGCTCGGCCTCGCGGCTCAGGTACTGCGTGAGACGGCCGGTGTCCTGCCGCCACGCGCGCGTTTCCGCGCCCATCGGCACAACGCCGCAAAACATGTCCCGGCAGATGAGGATGCTGTCTTTCCAGCTCTCTTTATGCGCGCGGAAATACTCGACCGGGTCGCTCCCCGCACGGGTGCAGGCCAGCGTGAAGTTTTCGATATTATCCACACAC
>CAVIVK010000173.1:6798-7292 GCA_963645975.1 Bifidobacteriaceae bacterium
CCGGAGCAGGCGAAGATATCCTCTTCCGCCAGAGAAAAGGTCTCTTTCGCAAAATCGGTCTTGCCCTGATAGGCACCGCCGAAAATAAAAACCATGGTGTATCTCCTTTTCTTTAGATAAGCGCCCAGACTGCCGCGCCGCAGAGCTCCGAGAGCGTCAGCGCATAGCCGGAAATGTCACCGTTCATACCGTCGAGCGAGCGGTAAGCCTTCCAAAGTGCGAGCACGTATCCGGCAAGACAGCCGGTGAGCGCGAGTCCGGTTTTCCACCCGGCAAGGAAGCCCGCCGCGAGGTATACCGCGAGCTGCCCACAGAGGACAACGATGTGCGACCTCGGCTTTTTCTGCGCGGCGTACTGACTCGTGGACATGGGGCGCAGCGCCGTTACGGCGAGCGCCGAGCCGCACCGGCTGACCGCCGGAAGAAGAACAAGCGTCCAGAGGCTGGCCGTCTCCTTTGCGGAGGCGAAAAGCGCCGTCTGACACAATGCAAGC
>CAVIVK010000174.1:0-2697 GCA_963645975.1 Bifidobacteriaceae bacterium
ATATTATCGCGTATTGGAAGAAAAGAAGCGGACGAAAACGGCCATTGGCAGACAGTTCGAGTACAACACATACATCCGTGATTTTTTTGCTGACAATCATGGAAAGAGTCTCGCCGATGCCATCGTGTGCTGGAAATACAAAAAGAGCCTTCCGGGACATCACCGGTATGAACGAGCGGACCTTATGGCTTTGAATCAGTAATTACCGCAAAACGAAAAGCAGAAGGAAGGAGGAGAAAGCGGACACTCGAGGAGATCGAGGACATCGTCACGAGAACAAGCGTCCCCTACAATAATTACGAAAAATCCAAATTTTAAAATTTCATCATTTTAAGGAGTATTTTTTGAAACTTATCACTTTATCACCGGAGTGTGCGGCCTGACCGGGAGGTCTGGCGAATCCAACCACACGCCATTCCTCCCGAAGACACCGAAACACATCTTCCGGAGGAGAAATCATGAATCGCGAAAACAAACGCAGATCCTTTGAAAAAGGTTACTATAAGACCCACGCCTGCACCGATGCCTTCACCTGCAAGGTATGCGGCAGGCTCTGCACGCCGGAGAACGCCGGCAGCGACCACCGCAACCATTGCCCGAACTGCCTGAGCAGCCTGCATGTGGATATAGAACCCGGCGACCGGGAATCCGACTGCGGCGGCATCATGGAGCCAATCGCCGTTTGGGTGCGCAAGGGCGGTGAGTGGGCCATCATCCACCGCTGCCGCCGCTGCGGCGCGCTCAGCTCCAACCGCGTGGCGGCGGACGATAACCCCATGAAGCTCATGAGCATCGCCATGCGGCCGCTTTGCGAGCCGCCCTTCCCGCTCGAGCGCATTGAGGAAATGACCGCGCTTATGGGCGGCGACGGGAGCTTGAAGTAACCCCAAAAAGCGAGGCGCAGGGATATACCGCACGGTATCGCTCTGCGCCTCTTTTCCTGACAAAGAAAAACGGCAAGAAACGTCGAGAAGGATACCGCGCCGCGCAGTAGAATGCGCTTTGCAAGGAGTTGAGAATATGAACGAACAGACGCTGGCCGTGCAGCGGATGCAGGACTATATTGAAAACAACCAAACGGAGGATATCCGTCTTTCCGGTCTCTCCCGCGCATCGCTCTATTCCCCGTGGTATTCCTACCGGCTGTTCCGAAGATATCTTGGTCTGACGCCCACAGAGTATATCCGCAAATGCCGGCTCACGCAGGCGGCACGGCAGCTTCGCGACGGGAATAATCGCATCATCGACATAGCCTACGATGCCGGTTTTACCAATGCGGACACCTTCACGCGCGCGTTTTCCCGGGAGTTTGGCCGGAGTCCAAGCGATTACCGGAAAGAGCCCGTGCCGGTCACGTTCTTTATTCCTTACGGCGCAAAATACCGTGAACTGCGAAAGGAGAACATCGACGTGTCCAACATTCAACCGATCTACATCCAGACCGTCCACCGGCCGAAGCGGCTATGCATCATCAAGCGCGGCCAAAACGCGGAGGACTATTTCCCCTACTGTGAGGAAGTGAGCTGCGACGTTTGGGGCATTCTCATGAGCATGCGCTCGCTCTGCGGCGAGCCGGTCTCTCTGTGGCTGCCGCCCCGGTACAAGAAACCCGGCACCTCCACCTACGTGCAGGGCGTGGAGGTCGAGCCCGACTATGTGGGCATTATCCCCGAGGGCTTCGACACCATTCTGCTGCCGGAGGCAGAGTATCTGATGTTTCAGGGGTTGCCCTTCCGGGAGGGGGATTACTGCGAGGCCATCCGCACCGTGCAATCGGCAATGGATCGCTACGATCCCTCCGTCATCGGCTGCCGTTGGGACGATGAAAACCCGCGCATCCAGCTCGAGCCGCGCGGCGAGCGTGGGTATATCGAGCTGCGGGCTGTTCGGAGGATCACGGAATGAGCGAGGCTGTTTTTGTTGAAGGACTGACAAAATCCTACAACGGGAAAACCGTGGTCGATCATCTGAGCCTTTCGGTAAAAAGCGGCACAGTATTCGGGCTGCTCGGCGCGAACGGCGCGGGGAAAAGCACCACCATCGAGTGCATCCTAGGCACGAAAGAAGCCGACGCCGGTACGGTGCGTCTGCTGGGGCAAAACCCGAAAACGCACCGCCGCGCGCTTTTTGAGCGCATCGGCGTGCAGTTTCAGGAGGGCGACTATCATAAAGAGATCAAGGTCTCCGAGCTTTGCGAGGAAAACGCAAGCCTTTACCGCGATAGCGCCGATTGGCACAAGCTGTGTGAGCAGTTCGGTATCGGTGATAAAGAAAATACGCCGGTCAAAGGTCTGTCGGACGGCGAACGGCAGCGGCTTTTCCTTGTGCTCTCGCTGATTGGGCAGCCGGAGTTAGTGTTTCTTGACGAGCTGACCACGGGACTTGATGCGAAAGCGCGGCGCGGCGTGTGGAAAACGCTGGAATCTCTGAGGGAACAGGGGCTTACGATTTTCCTGACTTCTCACTTTATGGAAGAAGTGGAAGCGCTGTGCGATGAAATCTGCATTTTGAAAAAGGGTACTCCCGTTTTCCGCGGCACCGTGGCGGAGGCGAAGGCGCAATGCGGCTGTGAACGCTTCGAAGACGCCTATTTGCAGCTTTCGGATGAGGAGGTAGACGCATGAAACGTTTTTTTACTTTCCTGAAAACGGAGCTGAAGCTCAGTGTGCGGGATATGAATATGGTGATCTTCGCTAT
>CAVIVK010000175.1:0-3671 GCA_963645975.1 Bifidobacteriaceae bacterium
ACGCTCAAATTCGTCCGCGCGGATGTTCGAGGCGGGGATCTTCGTCCAGAGCTCGATGATGTGCGCGAGATTGTCTGCGGTGAGCTCCGGCATGCCCTTGGCTTCGATTTGCGCGAGCTCATCCTTGAGCTGGAGATCGCGGCTGCGAAGCTCGGCGAGCTTTTCAAAATCGCCGTCGCCCGCCGTGCCGCTGAGAAGAAGCTCGCGCTCCTTGTCCAGATCGGCACATTCTTTTTTGATCTCGGCGCTGCGCTCGATGTCCTTGTTATGAAGATTCACGTCCGAGCAGGCTTCGTCGATGAGGTCGATGGCCTTGTCGGGGAGGAAGCGGTCGGTGATATAGCGCTCGGAGAGCGTGACGGCCATGCGGCACATCTCGTCGGAGATCTTCACGCCGTGGAAGTCCTCGTAGTACTTGCGGATGCCCTTGAGAATTTCCACGCTGTCGTCGAGCGAAGGCTCGGCCACGGTCACGGGCTGGAAGCGGCGCTCAAGCGCGGCGTCCTTTTCGATGTGCTTGCGGTATTCGTTGAACGTCGTTGCGCCGATGACCTGGATCTCGCCGCGCGAGAGCGCCGGCTTGAGAATATTTGCAGCGTTCATGCTGCCCTCGGCATCACCCGCGCCGACAAGATTGTGCACCTCATCGATGACGAGAATGATGTTGCCCTCGCGGCGAATCTCCTCAATGAGCCCCTTCATGCGCGACTCAAACTGGCCGCGGAACTGCGTTCCCGCGACAAGGGAGGTGAGATCAAGGAGAAATACCTGCTTGTCGCGCAGCTTGGCCGGCACATCGCCGGAGGCGATGCGCTGCGCGAGACCTTCGGCAATCGCCGTCTTGCCGACGCCCGGCTCACCGATGAGGCAGGGGTTGTTCTTCTGACGGCGATTGAGGATCTGAATGACACGCTCAAGCTCCTCGCCCCGGCCAATCATACGGTCAAGCTTGCCCGCACGGGCGCGGTCGGTGAGCGAAATACAGTAGTTATCAAGGAATTTGCGCTTCGGTTTGCGTTCGCCGGATTCCTTGCCGCCGCGGGGACGCTCGGTTTCAGTACCGTTATCGCGGTTTTCGGCGTTGGCGGCGTTCTGCGCGCCGAAAAGCCGGTTGAGGAACGGGAACGTCGCGGTTTTCCCGTCGTCATCCGAACTGTCGTCGTCGTTTTCAATGTTCATGAGATCGTCCCCGTTGCCGGAGAGATTCTGCATGGCTTCCATCATTTCAGAGGAAAGGCCGTCGAGCTCTTCATCGTTGATGCCCATTTTGGAAATGATATCGTCGATGGGCTTGATGTGCAGCTCACGGGCGCACTTGAGACACAGTCCTTCCTGGTGGGACTGGCCGTTTTCGATGCGGTTAATGAACACCACCGCCATATTCTTGTGGCAGCGGGCGCAGAGAGTAGGTTGCATAGATGTTCTCCTGTATTCTGTGAGATAGGATAAAAAGGCGGTGCGCCTCAAATTCCGAGAAGGTGTACGAAGATCGTGCGATCCATAAACCAGGAGACGAGGAAGGTATTGGAAAGCGTCTCCTGCGAGACGAGCAGGCCGACGAACCGGAGCGCCCAGCCGATGATGAGGCAGAATGCCAGACCCTGCAAAAGGCCGGTTACTGCGCCGCCGATATCGTTGAGCAGTTCGTGGTTCGGTATCTGGAAGCTGATATTGGGAATGTTCCCGATCACCGTAAGAAGGATCAGGATCATGACGAACGCGAGAATAAACCCGCCGACATAGGATATGCGCAGGCAGAGCACTTCTACAACGGCGTCAATAAGTTCCACGTCATTTTCCTTCGCGTAGGCGACGGCTTCGTCTGCCATCTGCTCGCTGGTGGATTCGTAAATGCCCATGCCGTTGTAGGTGAGCGTGCAGAACTCCGTTTCACGTCCGGGATTCTGCGCAAAATAGTCCTTGACCGAAAGACTGGTGCTGTCGATCCCCATGGCCGGGCGGACGGTTTTGTCTACGACGTTGACCTCTACAAAGCCGCTGGCGAACGGGCGCAGCGCGTCGATGACTTCCCCGGAATAGGTCTGGGAGAGAAGATTCGCGCCATACACCGAAACGACAAACGCGATCAGGCTGAAGATACCCATGACGAGCCCCTTCTTATAGCCGGACCAGACACAGAAAATGAGTATGGACAAAAACAAAAGACTCAGTACCGCTTTCATGCAAAGCCTCCTTTTCGGGCGGGATCGGTAAAAAAATTACCGGTTGAAATCGATTTGGACAACGCCGGACGCGCCGGCAAAAAGTGCGCGGCTGTCCGAACAGAGAAACGCCTGCCGGACATCCTCCGGCGGCTGATAGGATACGATCTCCTCCAGCGCGGAGGAAAAGAGCGTAGACTCCTCTCCGGTGAAGAGGACGAGAAGCTGGCTGCCGCAGGACGACATGGCCGCGGCTTCCAGCGGCGCTGTGAAGCTCCCCAGCGGTTCGCCGGAGGGAGAGAAGGTCGTGATCACGGTCTCGCCGCCATGGAGCCCGCTTGCCGCCGCAACGGCGGCAAAGTCTCCGCTCAGAGAAAAGGCGAAGAGGTGCGCCGTATCAAACCGGTGCTCGGAGAGAAGCTCTCCATCCGCAGAGAGAAAACAGAGCGCCGATTCCGTCACCGCAGCAATGGAGCCGTTGGAGAGAAAACCAAAATCCACGATCAGTTCACCAGGGGCGAAAAACTCCGCCTGCATTTCCTCACGGTCGATGCGGAAGAAGCGGAGATACCCCCCGTCCTCCCCGGCACCGTTCACGCAGAGGAGACCCTTTCCGGTCGTCCGTGCGGAGACGGGCGTGACGCTGGAGGCATCCCAGCGGAAGAGCGGCGTGAGATCGGTATCGTATACGACAACACTTCCGCGATATCCGTCCTTATCGGTTAGGACGGTAATGAGGCCGGTTTCGTTCACGTCGGCGAAGTATACGCCGCCCTCGGTCGCACATTCGGCGGCAGAGCCGTCCGGATACAGCGCGTGGATGCCGTTTTGTCCGGCGTCCCAGAACACCGCGAGCTGTGTGCTTCCGGCGCACATGGGCTCTGCCATCGCAAAGTCGGCGCTTGCGGCGCATTTTCCGCTTGCAGTAAAGAGCTGTGCGCCGGTCGTCGTGGCGGCGGCGAGCCCGTTTCCGGCGGCGGCATAAAAGATATCGTCTCCGCTTCGGAGCTGAAAACCGTCGCGATTTCGCACGGCGGCTGCCGTGCGCGACTGGACAACGCTCAGCACGAGCAGGAGCGCGGCAATGCAGAGCATGGCCGCTGTCGCGGCGAGCACGCGGGGCAGGTTCCGGTGCCTGCGCTCCGGCGCGGCGGTATACCTATTAGAATGCATCAAAACCTCCCAAAAATCAAGCGTCAAAGGGCATTATCTGTCTGCCATCATTTCCCCGGCGGGGCCGTCGTACCATACGCGGTGCATGTAAAGTCCCTGCGGCGGCATCGTCGGGCCGGTGAGACGGCGGTCGCGCGTTTCGAGAAGCGCGGGGATATCCTCGGCCCGGAGCTTTCCGTAGCTCGCGTATACCATCGTGCCGACCATGGCGCGGACCATGTTGTACAAAAACCCGTTGGCACACACGCGCACGGTGATGAGATCGCCCTCGCGTTCGGCATCGCACCAGTACACGGTGCGGACGGTCGTTTTTGTTTCGGTGCCGACGCTCCGCAC
>CAVIVK010000176.1:0-6000 GCA_963645975.1 Bifidobacteriaceae bacterium
TTATAAATGGATGCCGAAGATCAATCTGGCGGACGCCGGGGCGCGGGACTACTTCATCACGGTCGGCAAGTACTGGATACGCAATTTCCACATCGACGGCTGGCGGCTGGACGTGGCGGACGAAGCGCCCACGCAGTTCTGGGAGCACTTCTCCGATGCAATCAAAAAGGAAAAACCCGACGCCGTACTGCTTGGCGAAACGTGGGCGGACGCCCACCGGCTGCTCGCCCCCGACCGGCTCGATACCGCGATGAACTATCTCTTCCGGGATGCGGCGAGAGACTGGCTCGCAGAGGATCGCATATCACCCTCGGAGCTCGACCACCGGCTCAACCGGATGCTCTCGCTCTATCCGTGGGAAACGGCGCTGCGGCTCTATAACCCGCTCGACAGCCATGATACCGAGCGCTTCCGGTGGCTTTGCCGCGACAAGCGGCGGCATGTGCTTGCCGCTGCGCTGCAAATGACGTTCCCCGGCTGCCCGGCGGTATTCTATGGCGACGAGGTGGGACTCTCCGGCGGCAACGACCCGAACTGCCGCATCGCCATGGAGTGGGACGAGAAGAAGCAGGACAAAGAGCTTTTCGCCTATTACAAAAAACTCATCGGCATACGGCGGGAGTCGCCGTCCCTCCTCCGCGGGGACTTCCGCACGTGCCTTTGCGACGATGCCTCCAACGTATACGCCTTTCGCCGGGCATGCGGCGAGGACGAAAGTCTTGTTGTCCTCAACGCCGGAAGCGAGCCGGTGAAAACGAAGATCGCCGCCGAGGGGACGTGGACGCCCCGCATCAGCGGCAGAAAACCTGTATCCTCGGAAAACGGCGGGGTCGCCGTTGATCTTGCGCCGTGCTCCGCGGAAATATATCAGAAGAAAGCGAAGGGACGAAAATGAAGAAGTCTACCATGAAAATGCTGGCGCTTCTCCTTCTCGCAGCAATGATGTTAGCGGCATTCACTGCGTGCGGATCGAACGAAGCGCCGAGCACCAGCCCTGTTCCGCCGGTGGAGACCACCGAGCAACCGGCAGCCGGTAACGCAGAAACCGAACCCGTTACGATCAACTTCTGGCATCACTACAGCGCCCAGTCGGACGAGAACAAAACTCTCATGAATGTACTCATCCCCAAGTTTGAGGAAGAGAATCCCGGGATCAAGGTCAACGCCGTCTCGCACGAGTGGGCGGACCTTCATGACAAGATCCTCATCAGCGCGCAGTCCAACACGCTGCCCGATGTGGCGCGTCTGGACATCGCGTGGGTGCCCGAATTCCAGAAGATGGGCATCCTCACGGCGCTGGACGAGGAAATGGCCGATTTTGATTCCGTCACCGCCGATCTGCTCGAGAGCGCGATGAGCACCGGCTTCGTTGCCGGACACTACTACGCGATGGCACTCAACACCAACACGAAGATCCTCTTCTATAACGAAAAGGCTCTCGAAGAGGCCGGCGTTGCCGTGCCGACGACGATGGACGAATTTGTAAAGGCCGTCGCGGCGGTTTCCGGGAAGAACAGCGCCGGACAGACGGTGTGGGGTCTCAACGAGCCCGCGCTCGCCGGTTGGAACGTTCTGCCGTATATCTGGTCGAACGGCGGCGAGATCACGAACGAGGATAATACCAAGGCCAGCGGCTACATCAACAGCGAAAAGACGATCGCCGCCGTGCAGATGCTCGCGGATATGGCGAAGAGCGGCGAGCTCTCCGGCTACAACAGCGGCGACATTCCGATGACCGACGGCTTCGGCACCGGCCGGTACATCTTCCTGCTCGAAGGCCCGTGGAAAACCGCGGAGCTTGCGGGCGCGTATCCCGACATGGCCTATGGCAACTGCCAGCTGCCCGCCGGGGAGGCCGGATCCATCTCCGTGCTTGGCGGTGAGGATATCGCAATGTTCAACGGCGAGCACAAGGACGCCGCATGGAAATTCATGCAGTTCATGACGAGCCCGTTTGCCGAGGAAGAGATGGCCAAGTGCGGCCAGATCCCTGTAAATAAGACGGCGCTCGAGAGCGAGACCGTGAAGAATGCGTCCTTCGCTCCGTTCCTCGAGGCCATCACCACGGCGAAAGCCCGCCCGGCGGTCGCCACGTGGTCGGAGATCGACAACGAACTCACGGTTGCCATGACGAAAATCCTCACCGAGGGCGCGGATGTCAAAGAAACGCTTGACGCGCTCGCGGTCACGATCGACGGCCTGCTTGCCTAAGAGTAGCATAATCCGTCTTTTCTTGCAATACCATTCTGCCCCGCCGCCAAAGGCGGCGGGGTGGTCGTATAGCCTTGAATTATCCACAGGGGAGGGATGACCATGATGCTGCGTTCCGGCAGAAACAAGGCGCAGTTCGCGGCGCTGCTCGTGCCGGGGATCATCGTTTTTGCGCTCTTTACGGTCTATCCGATCGTGAAGCTCTTTATCATGAGCTTTCTGCGCTGGGATCTCGGCTCGATGTTTCAAAAGAGCTTCGCGGGACTGGAGAACTATAAAGCGGTGCTGAGCGACAAGACGTTTATCGTTGCCTTTGAAAATACGCTCATCTATACGCTCGTCACCGTGCCGGGACAGATGGCGCTCGGCCTTCTTGCGGCGGTGCTCATCCACTCCATCCCGCGCTTTCAGGTGACGTTCCGGGTCATATACTATATCCCGGTCATCACCTCGTGGGTCATCGTGTCGCTCGTGTTCCGGTACATATTCAACACCGAGGGCATGCTCAACTATTTTCTCTGCAACGTGCTGCACCTTACGAAGGACTATGTTCCGTGGCTGAATACCCGCTGGGGCGGGCTCACGGTCGCGATGCTGCTCGGCATCTGGAAGGGCGTGGGCTGGAATCTTGTGGTGTTCCTTGCCGCGCTCCAGTCGGTGCCCACGGAGCTTTATGAGGCGGCGGACGTGGATGGCTGCACCGGCTGGAAGAAGTTCTGGTACATCACGCTCCCCAGCATCCGCCCGACGATCCTCTTTGCACTTGTCATGCTCACGATCGGCGGCTTCAACGTGTTCACATCCATCAAAATGATTACCGACGGCAAGCCCATGCACCAGACGGATACGGTGCTCACCTGGATGTATTATAAGGCGTTCAGCACCGGCGAGTTCGGCTACGCCGCGGCGCTGAGCTTCATTGTGGCCGTCACGCTGATGATTTTGGCATTTTTGCAGTTCCGCGCGATGCAGCGCCAGAACGACTGAAGGAGGGGAGAAGATGAAAAGCAGAAAAAACCGCTGGAGCCTCGCGTTCCGGTACATTCTCCTTCTTCTCGGCGGCGCGGTGTCGGTCATGCCGATGATCTATATGCTCTCCACGTCCCTCCGGCCGAACGGCGCGCTCTACGAATTCCCACCGCACTTTTTCCCGAAGCTCAGCGAGATCACGCTCGAGAATTACAAGTATATCTTCACGCAGGAGAAGTTTTACCTGAATTTTCTAAATAGCGTCATTGTGGCCGTCATCACGATCGTCCTCGCGGCGATCATTGCCTCGGCGCTTGCCTACTGCCTCGCGCGGTTTGAGTTTCCGGGAAAGAAGCTGCTGTTCGCGCTCGTCATCGGCATGATGATCATCCCCGGTACAACGCTCATCATCCCGCAATTCCAGCTCGCGTCGTTTTTCGGCATCACGAACAGCCTCGCGGGGCTCATCCCGTTCTATGTCGCATGGGTCATCCCGTTTTCCACGTTCATGATCAAAAGCTATATCGAGGGCATCCCGCGTGAGTTTGACGAGGCGGCGTATGCCGACGGCGGCAGCGTATTTACGGTGTTCTTCCGCATCATATTGCCGCTTGCAAGCCCCGCCATCGCGTCGGTGAGCATTTTCAACTTCCTCACCGCGTGGGAGGAGTTTACGTGGGCCATGACTGTCATCAACGATAACGCCAAGCGCACGCTGCCCATTGCCATCTCCGGCTTTTTCGGCCAGCACCAGTTCACGCAGTGGGGCTACGTGTTTGCCATGTCCGTGGCGAGCCTCGTTCCGGTGCTGATCGTATTCATTCTCTGCCAGAAATATTTTGTCTCCGGCCTGCAGGCCGGCGGCCTCAAAGGTTAAATTAATAGTTATGTAAACCGGCGTCCCGAAGACATGTGTTTTCGGGACGCCGGTTTATGCTATGCTGAAATGTAACCTTTACCATGCTTCAATTGTTTTATATACGAAGGGCCTTTCAGAAAGAGGAATCATGCATGAAAACAGAGACAAGTGCGGTCATGGAAAAGTATAAGGACAGCCTCTTTTCCGCGGCCTTCAATGTCTGCGCGAATGCCGCGGACGCGGAGGACGTTGTACAGGATACGTTTATCCAGTACCACACGACGGATACGCAGTTTGCCGACGAGCAGCACATCCGGGCATGGCTGCTCCGCGTGGCGATCAACAAGGCGAAAAACGTGACAATGTCCTTCTGGCGGCGCCGAGGCGTGCCGCTGGAAGACTACGCGGAAACGCTCGCCTTTCCGTCGCCGGAGGCGGGCGAGCTATTTGAAACAGTCATGAAGCTGCCGGAAAAGTACCGGATCGTGGTCCATCTTTTTTACTATGAGGATTACTCGGTGCGGGAGATCGCCGGGATACTGCGTATTACGGAAGCAAACGTGAAGGTGCGCCTTTCCCGGGGGCGCAGACTGCTGAAAAAAGCGTTACAGGAGGTTTGGACGGATGAATAACCGAGAACTCTATAAACAGGCGTTCGGCGCGCTGCATGCGCCCGGCGGCATCACTCTTGCCGCCGAGAATCCGGCAAAGGAAAAAGTCTTCCGCCCGGCGCGGCGGCTGGTGCTCGTCTGCGTATGCACGGCGCTGCTGCTCGGCCTCGCCGTGACGGCGTATGCCTGCGGCGGACAGCTCCTCAGCCACGTTTTCGGCTGGGGGAACAATATGGAAATTACGACCGGCATTGACGAAAACGGGGAAAGCTACAACGAGGTGCGTCTCCATACGGAGAATCTTACGTCGCCGGTCGTGTGGCGCGGCGACCGGATGATCTTCATCGTTAACAATGAATCGATCGACATCACCGGCGAGCTCTCGCATACGAAGGCCTTTCGCTATGACTACACGGACACGGACGGAAATACGCATGTCTGGCTGCTTGGCCTTACGTCCGATGACCCGAAAAACTGCGGCTATGCGGAGTATATAAAGCGCGCCGATGGAACCTGGCTCGGCGGATGCTCCGTCGGCGTCAGTCTTGATGAGAACGGACGCTCCTCGGCACTCTGGCTTGAAACAGCCAAACAGGAGCTGAATATCAACTGGTAAATTATTGCCAAAGTAAGAGAAGCGCCGCCGGTATGCACTTTGCATACCGGCGGCTTGTCTGTAGAATTAAATAAAAAATCAGGCTTCCGTGGAGTCCAGAGAGAAGGCGTAACGCATTTCGAGTGCGTGGAACAGCTCCTGCATGACGCCCTGCGCAATGGCGCGGATGTCGAGCGAAGCGATGAACGCAAGTACCTTTTCAATCTCTTCCTGCGGGACGCAGTAGCCATTCAGGCTCAGATGGAGAAAGGCGCGGAGCTTTTCCTCGAGCGGGAAATCCTCCGAGCATGGCTGCGCCATATATCCACGCATCATTCCCGCAGAACCCAGATCCAGCACGTAAAAGTCGTGCTCGGTCAGCGTCGGCTGGTATGGTCCGAAAATGGCATGAAGCTCCTTTGCGGTTTGACGAAAAATGTATTCTGCTGCTTCGCTGTGCGTGTAGGCTTCAATATAGATCTCGCGCAGGTTTTCGTTCAGCTCGGTAAGCGTGAGCTGGATGGCGGTCTCCACGGCGTAAATAAAAACCGGCGGAAGCGCTGTGTCGGTGAAGCGGCGCGCCATGCTGAACTGGTTGCCGAACATGAACTCGACAAGCTCGGTGAGCACACCGTCCTTGGCGCGGAAAATGTTCTGGAACGTGCTGTTGGAGACGTCCGCCTTCTGCACGATCTCAGCGACGGTCGTTTTCTTATAACCCTTTTCCAGAAACAGCTTGACACATACGGTAAGGA
>CAVIVK010000177.1:0-7788 GCA_963645975.1 Bifidobacteriaceae bacterium
GTTCGTGGCGCGGGCGATGCTCATGGCAATACTCGTTTTGCCGACACCCGGAGGTCCCACAAGGCAGAGCACGCCGCCCTTGACCTGCGCGGAGAGCTGCCGCACGGCAAGGTATTCCAGAATGCGGTCCTTGACCTTTGTAAGCCCGTAATGATCCTCATCCAGGACTTTTTTCGCGTGGGCAATATCGGTGACGTCTTTCGTCCTCTCATTCCACGGAAGCTCCAGGCAGACGTCCAGATATGTCCGCAGTACCGCGCCCTCGGCCGATCCGAACGGCTGCTTGGCAAGGCGCGAAAGCTCCTTGAGAAGCTTTTTCTCGATTTCGGTATCAAGTTTCAGATCGAGGATTTTCCGGCGGTACTCTTCCAGGTCATCTGTCTCCGGCGCTTCGCCCAACTCCTCCTGAATCACGCGCATCTGCTCGCGCAGGAAATAATCCTTCTGATTCTTCGCTACGCGCTCCGCCGCCGTGGACTGGAGATTCTGCTGAATGTCCATAATCTCCAGCTCGCGATGCAGCATATCGCAGAGCTTTGTGAGGCGCTTGAGCGGCGAGCATTCTTCCAGGAGAAGCTGCTTTTCCGCCGGCTGCAGAAAAACGTTTTGGGCAATATAATCCGAGACAAAACCCGGCTCCTTGCGATCGGCCACACGGAGCAGCGCCTCCGGCCCAAGCGTTCCCGAAGCAGAGGCATACTCGGCAAAGAGGTCATTGCATGAGCGGATAAGCGCGGTGCATTCGAGCGTTTCCGCGTCAACCGGCTCGTCAGCAAGTACCTGCACGTTTGCCCAAAGTGCCGGAGCCTCTGCCGTGAGGCGAAGAAGTTTGGCACGGTAAAGTCCGTCCACGATGCACTTGACGTTTCCGCCGCCGGGCGTGCGCAGGATCTGACTCAGACGGCAGATCGTGCCGACTGTATAAAGATCGTCTGCCCGGGGCGTATCACAGGTGATATCGCGCTGCGCCACAAGGAAGATCATCCGGTCGGTGCCTATGGCGGCATTGAGCGCGGCAATGCTCATCGGGCGCTCCACATCAAAATGCAGTACCGTTCCGGGGAATACCGATACGCCGCGAAGCGCGAGCGTCGGCAAAGTCATGATTCGGCTGGTATTTTCGCTCATATTCTTGTCCTCCATAGCAAACGAGCGGGGACATGCCCCGCCGTTTTGCCATGTGCTTTGTTACACACTATCTGAATTATCGTTCCGCAACGCCACGGGCGGCTTGCCGTTTTTCACGCAGTCCGCGGTAATGATCACGCGCTTGATGCTCTTGTCCGAGGGGACACGGAACATGATATCGGTCATGATTTTCTCCATAATGCTTCGCAGTCCGCGCGCACCGATCTCCATTTCAAGCGCCTTTTCGGCGATTGCTTCGATTGCGGCGTGGTCATATTCAAGCTTCACGCCGTCGAGCGCCATGAGCGCCGTGTACTGCTTGGTGATGGCGTTTTTCGGCTCGGTAAGAATGCGTTCGAGCGCTTCTTTGTCGAGAGAGTTGAGCGGCGTGATGACCGGCAGACGGCCGACAAGCTCGGGGATGATGCCATACTTAATCACGTCATGCTGCTGCGCCTGTGCAAGAATCTCGCCGAGATTCTTTTCCTTTTTGCTTGTGATCTCCGCGCCAAAGCCCATGCTCTTGCGGTCCATGCGGTTTTCGATGATCTTATCGAGACCGTCGAACGCGCCGCCGCAGATGAAGAGAATGTTCGTCGTGTCGATGTGGATGAACTCCTGCTGCGGATGCTTGCGTCCGCCCTGCGGCGGAACGGCGGCAATTGTTCCTTCCAGGATCTTCAGCAGCGCCTGCTGCACACCTTCGCCGGAAACATCGCGCGTGATCGAAACATTCTCGCTTTTGCGGGAAATCTTGTCCAGCTCGTCAATATAGATGATGCCGCGCTGGGCGCGCTCCACATCAAAGTCCGCCGCCTGCAAAAGGCGGAGAAGAATATTCTCCACGTCCTCGCCGACATAGCCCGCCTCGGTGAGTGTCGTAGCGTCGGCAATGGCAAACGGCACGTCCAGCACCCGCGCCAGCGTCTGCGCAAAAAGCGTTTTGCCGCTGCCGGTGGGACCGATAAGCAGGATATTGGACTTTTGCAGCTCTACATCGGACTCATGACCGTAGTAGATGCGCTTATAGTGGTTATAAACGGCGACGGAAAGTGCGATCTTTGCCGTCTCCTGCCCGACGATGTACTCGTCGAGAAACTTTTTGATCTCCGCCGGCTTCGGAAGCTCGGCAATTGCCGGAGCAGCCGGTGGTTGCTTGCCCGTATCGGTGCGCTGCGGCAGATCCTCATCCACAATGTTCATGCACAAACGTACGCAGTCACTGCAGATATAGGCGCCGTTGCCGGCGATCAGCTTATCCACCTGATCCTGTGTCCGACCGCAGAAAGCGCAGCGGATCTTTCTATCGTCTGATCTTGCCATAAGATCTCCCCGAATTATCTTTTGTAAATAACCTTATCAATGAGGCCGTATTCGCGCGCCTCTTCCGCCAGAAGCCAATGGTCGCGCTCGGAATCGGCTTTGATCTGCTCCGGCGTCTTGCCGGTATTCTCCGCCATAATGCGGTTCATGCGCGCTTTGATCTTGAGAAAACGCTCCACATCGATCTCCATATCGGTGACCTTTCCCTGCGTTCCGGCGGCGGGCTGGTGGATCATGATCTCGGCATTGGGCAGCGCAATGCGCTTGCCCTTCGCGCCGGAGGACAGCAAAAATGCGCCCATCGACGCCGCCATACCGACGCAGATGGTGGACACGTCGCACTTGATATACTGCATCGTGTCATAGATCGCCATACCGTCCGTGATGGAGCCGCCGGGGCTGTTGATATACATCTGGATGTCCTTGTCGGGATCCTGCGCTTCCAGATACAGAAGCTGTGCCACAACGAGGCTGGCGGACGTGCTGTTGACTTCCTCACCGAGAAAAACGATACGATCGTTCAGCAGACGGGAGAAAATGTCATAGGAACGCTCTCCGCGGGACGTCTGTTCTACAACATACGGTACGAGACTCATGATATAAATCCTCCTTTGCGGGGTTAAAATGCGATGATACGGGAAAGGGCGAATGCCCTTTCCCGTGTATGTCAGTTCGTGAGGGAGAAACGGATTACTCCTCCGTCTTCTCCTCGGTCTTGGCGGCCTTTTTGGTGGTCTTCTTCGCCTTGGGCGCTTCCTCACCGGCGGTCTCTTCGGTCTTGGCGGCCTTCTTGGTCGTCTTCTTGGCCTTGGGCGCTTCTTCCTCGGCAGTCTCCTCAGCCTTGGCAGCCTTCTTCGCGGCAGGCTTCTTGGCCTTCTTCTCCTTGGCGACAACGCCGTTTTCGGCGATGATCTCCATGGCGCGCTGGCGGCGCAGGTCGGCGGTCAGACCGGCAACGTCGATAGCCTTCGCCACGTCCTCAGCCTTCATGCCGTAAGCTTCGCCAAGCTTCTCGTACTCGGCCTGCAGATCCTCTTCGGAAATCTGGACGTTCTCCGCCTCGGCTACGGCAGCGAGCAGGAGCTCGGTACGAGCCTGCTTTTCAGCGGTGGCGCGCATGCTCTCGCGGAAGGTCTTCATATCGGTGCCGATCATCTTCAGATAATCATCAATGCGGATGCCCTGGTTGGCCATATACTGCGCATACTCGCGCATAATGCCGTCCATGCGCTCTTCGACCATACCTTCCGGCATATCAACGGTCATGTTCTCAACGGCCTGATCGACGAGAGCATCTTCAAAGGCGTTCTTCGCGGCCTTTTCCTTCTCTTCAACCGCCTTGGTGCGGATGTCGGCCTTCAGCTCGGCGAGCGTATCAAAGTCGTTGTCCTTGGCGAACTCGTCGTCCAGCTCCGGCAGTTCTTCAAACTTGACCTCGTTGCACTTTACATGGAACACAACGGCCTTGCCGCCGAGATCGTGGCCGTAGTTCTCCGGGAAGGTGATGTCAAGATCGCGCTCTTCCCCGGCGGAAATGCCAACAAGCTGGCTTTCAAAGCCAGGAACAAACGTGTCAGAGCCGAGAACGAGATTCTGGTTCTCCGCCGTGCCGCCGTCGAACGGGATGCCGTCGAGCATGCCGGCATAGTTGATGTTCACGGTGTCGCCGTTCTCTGCGGGACGCTCCACGGTAATCAGGCGGGCGTTCTGCTTGCGCAGGCGCTCGATGTGGCCGTCAACCTCTTCGTCGGTGACTTCGGTGGAGGGCTTCTCCGCCTCAAGGCCCTTATACTGGCCAAGCGTGACCTCGGGATAAACGTCGGTGCTGAAGCTCAGAAGAGCGCCGTTCTCCTCGGTGACCCGAGAATCGGTCATAGTCGGACGGCCAACGGTCTCCAGCTTGCCTTCGGCAACGCCGAACGCAAAAGCGTCATTCGCGGCATTTTCAAACGCATCATCATAGAACACGTCCTTGCCGTACATACCCTCGATGACCATGCGGGGCGCCTTGCCCTTGCGGAAGCCGGGAACCATGATGCGGCTGCGGGCCTTCAGATATGCACCGTTGACATACTTTTCAAACTCGGCAGCGTCGAGCTCGACATCAAAGGTAACGGTGTTTTTTTCTTTCTTGCTGTTCTTGACAATCATGTGGGGGTTACTCCTCTCTATATTTCAGCCGGGACTGAATATGCAAATTTCAAGCCGATACATTATAGCAAATCAAAATGCAAATTGCAACGGATTATCTAAGCTTAAACGGAACAAAATCAAGAAAATCTGCGGAAACCAGGCGGTAATGCACGCCTTCGCTCTCGCCGATGAACGCGCTGCGGCAGCCATAACCGTGGATGTGGCCGTAACAGCACTCGTGTACGCCATATTCCGAGAGCACACGCAGTATCTCCGGGCAGGTATAATGGAGATACAGCGGCGGATAATGGAGGAAAACAAGCTTCTCCCGGTCACCGGCGCACTTGAGCGACGTTTCAAGCCGCCCGACCTCGCGCCGGAGGACTTTGGCATCGTGCTCGGTACCGGTCTCCTCGTCTTTAAACCAGCCGCGCGTGCCGCACAGCGCCAGATTTTCCCATTCGGCAGAGTTATTATGCAGCAAAGAGATGGTGTCCAAACCGTTTTGCGCAAAAAAAGCGTTCATTTTTGCCGCAGTCGTCCACCAGTAATCGTGATTTCCCTTGACCATCAGTTTTTTTCCGGGCAAACTGTTCAAAAACTGAAAGTCCGGCAGCGCCTCGGCAAGACTCATCGCCCAGCAGAAATCACCGCAGATGACGCAGATGTCGTCCTCATGCAGAAGCTCAAAGCCGCGGCGGATCTTATCCTCGTAGCCGATCCAGCGGCCGCCGAAGGCTTCCATGGTTTTCTCCGGCTCGCCGATGGCGAGATGCAGATCTCCAATGGCAAAAAGGGACATATTCCCTCCCTTCTCCGAATAAAGCGGGAATTTGCGCAGAAACTACTCCCCGTAATCCAACAAGGGAGGATAAAATCATGAACGAAAAAACGAATTGCAAGATCGACTGCTGCGTGAAGGACTGTAAGTATCACACCGCGGCGGACCAGTGCACCGCTTCCCACATCAACGTCTCCAACGAGGACGCCCAGCGCAAGGCGGAAACGTTCTGCGCCACGTTTGAAAATCGCTGCAATTGCTGACCGGACGGGGCTTTCGCCCCGTACATAGTTTAGTCCAGCGTGAAAGCGTTCTCCCAATGGCGGATGTCGGGTTTCTTTGTGTCCACTCCATCCGGGGCGTAAACCTCGATCACGTCAAACCGCGGCTGTAGCTTCTGCGGATTCTTTTGCAGCCATTCTTCCGCAGCGGCAGCCAGTTTTTGACGTTTCGCATACGTCACAAACTCACGCGCCTCGGCGAACGCAGCGTTTTTGCGCAGCTTCACCTCCGCAAAGATTACGTATCGCCGGTCGGCGGCGATCACATCCAGTTCGCCGAGCCGGGTACGGTAATTCATAGCGAGAATGCGGCAGCCCTTTTTCCGGAGATATTCCGCTGCGAGCGCCTCACCGTAGCGGCCAAGCAGCATCGTGCCGCTCAATGCATCTTCCTCAGATACGTCGGGCGGTGGATCGGTGAGGGACCGTATTCACGAAGCGCGGCATAGTGTGCTGCCGTGCCGTAGCCCTTGTGCTTCGCAAAACCGTACTGTGGGTACAGCGCGTCCATATCGTCCATATAGCGGTCACGCGTGACCTTCGCGAGCACAGAAGCCGCCGCGATTGAAGCGCAGAGGCTATCCCCCTTCACAACCTTGATCGCCGGGATGGCAAGCTCATTTTTGTCGTTTCCATCTACAAGCGCAAGTGCAGGCACGGGTTCCATATCCGCGATGGCGCGGTTCATGGCAAGATACGTTGCGCCCTTAATATTCAGCGCTTCGATCTCGTCGACCGTGGCAAATGCGATGCCAAACGTCACGGCACTTTCGCAGATAATGTCATAGAGCGCATCGCGTTTTTTCGCCGTGAGCTTTTTCGAGTCGTTCAAACCGGGGATCACAAGCCCTTCCGGCAGAATAACCGCCGCTGCGCACACCGGCCCGGCCAGCGGGCCGCGCCCGGCCTCGTCTACGCCGCAAAACGGCGTATTTTCCCCCGCGAGATACCGCTCGTAGGCATACATATCCATTTCAGGATGATCCATTGTTACGGCCTTTCCAGCGTCATGCGTCCGAGCTTGCCTTCGCGGAATTCGTCAAGCAGAACGTGCGCCATGCGTTCGGTATTGACTTCGCCGCCGGAGATGAGAAAGCCGCGCTTTCTCGCCGCGGCTTCAAGAAGCTCATAGCCGGGCGCTTCCGGATCGGGCGTGAATTTATAGCGGGTTTCGATTGCGCCGGGATAAAGCTCGCGCAGCCGCTCGAGCAGCCGGCAGGCAACGAGCTCAACATCGAGGATGTTGTCGTTGATCGCACCTGTCCACGCGAGCGAATATCCGACCTCGGGCGACTCAAATTTGGGCCAGAGGATACCCGGCGTATCCAGAAGAAGAATACCGCCGTTGAGCGTGATCCATTGCTTGCCGCGCGTAACACCGGGGCGGTCGCTCGTTTCGGCAGCCTTTCGCCCGGCAAGGCGGTTGATGAGGCTCGACTTGCCCACATTCGGCACGCCAAGAACCATGAACCGGAGGGCTTTGCCCACCTGTCCTTTTGCCTCGGCCCGTTCAATCTTCTCTTTCAGAAGAGCGCGCGCCGCCGCGGGAAAGGCGTTCACGCCGCGGCCGCTTTTGCAATCCATTTCCAGCGCGAGCGCGCCCTCGCCGGTGAGCGCCTTTTTCCAGAGCGTTGTCGCGGCAGCATCCGCCTGATCCGCGCGGTTGAGCACGATCAGCCGCGGCTTACTGCCGACAATACGCTCTACATCCGGGTTGCGGCTGGAATTGGGAATGCGCGCATCGCGCAGCTCCACCACGGCGTCCACAAGACGGAGACTGTCCTCCATCATGCGGGTCGCCTTTTTCATATGGCCGGGATACCAGTTGATCGTTTCGTTGGCCATCAGTTAATCACTCCTATGCGGCTCCAGTCCCGGCTCTCGCCGTGCTGGGAATCGCCGCCGGGAACAAGCAGGAAGAAAGCCCGCCCGATAACCAGTCTCTCGTCCACGCAGCCGATACGGTCGTCGCGGCTGTCGGTTGAGCCGTTGCGGTTGTCACCCATAACGAAGAGACAGCCTTCCGGCACGGTGACGGAATCACCGAAATCGATGCGGCGATGCGTCGGCTCGAGCGTATACGGCTCATCGAGCGCCACGCCGTCCACGTACACGATACCGCCTTCAAAGTCGATTGTGACC